>DASTQY010000271.1:0-5910 GCA_035761525.1 Nitrospira sp.
AGCTAGCGACGGCTGTAAATAGCACCTTCTTCACGAGGGCTTCTCCTGCCAAGCTGGCCGCTGTAGTAGCGACGACGCGTACGTGACATGATGAGGCAGCAGAAATGACGCCGGCATTTGGCTAGAATTGCTCTGTGACCCGGTCGAGGTCGCCGGGTCCGCGGATATTGTTGTATAGAAGACTCGTCGGGTCGTCGTTCATGGCCAAGTGGTAATACAACATTCCCACGTTTTTCCCGACCATTTTTGTAAGTCGGCACTGTGCCAGATCCTCATCACGCTGATCCAACGAGAAGAGAGAGCCGTGCGGTAGGTGAAGGGGAAGCGTCCGAGGATGCATCCGGGCACTGGACACTACGGCGTATCGTCTGTCCTCTCGATGCGAAAAGGAATACCGTACTGACGATTGTTGCCGATACATGTCATGAGCCGTCAGGCCAATCAGGATCGTATCGGATTGAGCAAGCAAGTCAGCATACTGCCGCTTCATTTTTCCGACGATGCGCTCAGCGACAAGTTGATCACGCGTCCGATCCCAGAGGCTCTCATCCAAGGGAAGCGGACGGACAGTGGTGATTGGAACATGCCAGGCATGGGCGTAATGAGCGCTCAATCGCGACAGCGTTGCTAGCGGGAACTCACCGATAGGAACCAGGTAGAGTGTACGAGATCCAACCGGCTTGGCGGTGATTCCGGTAGGGTGATCAGTACAGTTTGGTTCTGGATGACCCGTATAGTTTAGAAAAATCGCGATTACGATGGCCACGACTAGAAATTCAGGGGCGCGACGCCTGAGCCAAGAACTCCAGACTTCGCGTCGAGACATGGTCGATCTGTGATCGGCGGCTGACTGGTTCTTGCTTAAGACATTCTTTTCCGAACCGCCGGATAGCGCCAATGGTTGCAGGCCACGGAGTGTTTTCTTCCATCTCCGTTTCAAACGGGATCCAAGGACTAGTACATAAGTGCTGCTTGGAAGCGTAACCTCTTGTGTCAATCGGCTGAGTAGGGTTTCGTTTCTCGCATCCTCTGATTGATACCACCGGTATCGCGGAACAACCAGGAGCACATGCGCCGGGACGTCCGGCAAGACCTGCACACGTTTTTGGACGAGATACGCCTCGTGGATTTCTGAAAATGCAGAAAGTTCATGAGCGAGCGCTGTAGTGGCTTCTTCAGGCAATCGGTGCCGGAAAAAGGAGTCTTTGGGAGAAATGTTTTGTCGTTCCTGCTCCGCGGCGACCATCATGTCTCGCCGTTCGATGGCACGGTTTCTGTAGGCGGCAGCTTCCTTGTGACGGCCTGCCCGCTCATAAAAGCGTTCCGCGATGTCGCAGGCAGAAAGCAGCGCCTCCTGATCCAGGGTCGTGGCTTGATCGAGAAAGGTGACGCCTTTCTGGTCACCTTGGCTCAAAAGCAGACGACCTTTTGCGAATAGTGCCGGTGCATGCTCGGGAAAGTGAGCGAGCATGTCATCGATGATCGCCAGTGCCGCTCGCCCCCCCTCAAATCTCTCGGTCAATTGGGCGTACTCCCACCATTCCCCAACTGTGGGCGATTCAGTAGCGGCTTTGCCAGTCAAGGCATGGAGACGCGCCTGGGCAGCAACGCACTCTTCATGTTTCTCCTTCCATGTATCTTTGACCGATTCCACCCATTCGCGGTCTAGCTGTTCGCACAGTGTCCCGCAGTTGCTCCCCAGATAGTACTGCGCGGCATGAGTCTCTCCCGGGCCGAGCAGTTGAGGGATTGAAGATTGAGAAGAGCTGGGCTTCTTTGTCGGCAATTTATTCAAGGCTGCCAGGCGATCTCCGAGGGACGGGTGCGTGTCGGCGTAGCCTGTTTTCGCATTGATCTCTTCCGCAAAGAACGACGATGCCCGGTCCCTCTGCGCTTCTGATCCCACTGTCAACGTCAATTCCGTCAAATATGAGGACGGAGGCGTTTCGCTCTCAAGCGTCTTCTGATCCAGGGAAGGCCAAAATGATTCTTGAAGCATCCGCCCAATGACAGCCAACGAGGCAAGCGTGTCTTTCATGCAATGGGGCCCTACAAGGAGGGCGGCATTGCGATCGGCTTCATATTCTTGTGCGCGGGCCATCACGAACGAGTAGGCATTGAAGAATGGCGCGTACCAGCCAAGAAACTTAGTAAAGACAAACGAAGCCCAGTGTTGGCGAGCGGTCATTTCCTGCAACAGTCGCCACCACGTGACTCGCGCGCGATAGATCCAGCCGAAGAAGCGCCCATGTTGGCGTCCAAGATGTCCGAATTCGTGTGCGAGGACGGCGCGGAACTGGGCCGGCGTAAAGGTCAGCATTAATGGCATGCCGAGCAGGAGATAATTACGCTGCCAACCGAAGATGCCCAGACGGGGAGTTTGAACTACGGCGGCATTCAGTTCATTCACGATCAACACATGGTGAAATGGGGGAGTTTGCAATGCAGTAGTCAGCTTTTCGATTAATAAGAAAAGTCGAGGCGCATCCTCGCGATGCAATTCGATGCCGGTCGGAGGCGTGAGGCGCACCCAGAGGGCACGCGCGATGACTGTGGCCAGAATCACGAGACCCGCTCCGACCTTAAAGAGTGCGCCGCCGCCGGAGTGGCCGTCACGTATCAGAAGAAAGCAGCCGAAAGACAGACCGGTGACCAGTCCCAAGACGAAGAGAACATAGGCGTAGCCAGCAACGCCGAGGAGGGCAACTTTGATCTTGTAACGGATCGGATAGTGTTGGGAATAAACTTCCAAACGTCGGACGAGTGTGACGAACTGCTTTTCGGTCATCGATCGTTCCGCCAGAGCACAGGAGAAGAAGTCGTGTTGTTGAGGAATCCGTAGCTAGTTTAGGAGAGGAGGCCAAATTCTCAAAATGGATTGTAAATTATGGCTCATGGGGGTTTGAGAATGGGGTCAGGAACCATATGATTATCCGCTCTTACTGACCGCCATCTAATCGGCAGTCCGGTACCCGAACCTCCGCATTCGCGACGCGAGGTCCACTATCCCGCTGGACAGCACGCTTCAGCTAAACGAGACGAAGGGGGGAGCGCTGCAATCGCTTGTAGACCCCAGCGCTATAGCTGGATATATTCTGGCCAGCAGTGTGCCAAATCGGAGGAGTGGAGATGGAAAATGCGTACAAGAACTTTTTTGAGGCAGAATGCCGGGAGTTGGCTGACCTGGAGACCTTCGATCCGGATGCATTCGTCGGGGATGACGCTGTGCCACAATCGGTCTGCAATTTTGTTCTTTCCCTGGCTCTCATATTCAATGATCTGAGGGATCTCTACTACGCTAACTTTCTCGTAGGGGGCTGCAAACCGACGGGGTCAGTCTTAAAAAATAAGCAGTGGGGCTATTACTCTGGCCTCTACCTGCATATCGTACGGCTTATTCTGAGCGCCATCCATGAACTCCTAAATCTGATCGAAAAGCAGAGAGCAGACATGGACCATCCTATATTTGCGGATGTACTGAAAGCCTTACCAAAAGATAAGCGCAAAGAGTGGTTCGATGTTGTAGGAATTGCGCTGGGTAAATCGTCGGCTGACTCGAGACTAGAAAAACTTCTTCTCAGGATACGGAACAACGTTTCGTTCCACTATGACGCAAAGGCCCTATATGGCGGCTTCCGACATCACTTCTTGGTCCATCAGCCTGAAGAGCGCGCCTATGTTTCGAGAGGAAACACGGTACAATCCACTCGCTTTTACTTTGCGGATGCTGCCGTTGATGGCTTATTGAATGAAATATCTGGAACCAACGGGCCGGATCTCGCGGCCAGCTTTGAAAAACTGATCGATGGCGTCTATCAGCCTGTAATGTTGATTATTAGCGGATTCATTCAGAAGAGAGGTTGCGCATTTCGGCAGGAGCCATGTTAATTAGGAGCAGAAAAGGTTCGACTGTTCCATAGCGAACCGGCCCCCGAGTTCATCATGCCGAAGTGTGCTATGTCGGCTGGCAAGAATCGCTGAGGCTTCTTGAAAATCGTCGAGCGAGGATCCAAACTGGGCAACTGTGTTATGCCGTAGGGGGTGTCTGCAATACTTAGGTCGGCAAAAAAAGCATGTACCCTTTCGGTCACATTGATTTAAGAGCACGCGATTTACAGGCCGTTTATCCATTCTATTCCAGAATTCTCCCTGAATTGGGATTTTGGAAAGAATGGCGAGGAGAGGGCGCGTTTTCGTTTCAGGCTGAGGGGAAGCTCCCAAAGTTGTCATGGTTTGGAGTGATCGAAGACCATCATCACATTCCCAATGCCACGAGGCTTGCTTTTGCAGTTGAAAGTCGTAAGGAAGTAGATCGGTTGGCTGACATTGTTCGAGCTGCCGGAGCCATCAATATTGAAGGGCCAGAGGACATGCCCTACGCAAGAATATACTATGCAGTGTATTTCGAAGATCCTTCTGGCAATCGGCTCGAAGTTTATTACTGCGAAGAGTAAGTCATCAAAAAGGCGCCCCGTCAGGACGGCTCATCGCTGCTCCCGCAGGCGCGCCGCAATTTCGTGAATCCGCCGTAGCCCAGCCGGCATCGAACGGATGGCCGGGCTTATCAATGTCGATGACCAGCGGTGCGTGGTCAAAAGGTGTATAGGTTTTCCCTTCCGCGCTTCAGACGCAGCCACTGTTGGCACCGAAGCGGCTTATGGCCATTTAGTCCTCTTCTTTCAGCGTGAACGTGGCCACCTCGTCGGCGCATTCTCCCCCGCACGTGCTCCTCAGCGTCTTCGTCGCCACTACTACGTCTCGACCTACATACATCCAGTCCTTGAGCGTGAACATCTTCTCCGCTGATGCTCCCGCTTCGGCCCGGCCGCTGACGTACATGCTGGTCCAATACGGATGGAACTCGGCGGGGTTAAGGACACATTTGAAGTTCAGCATGTATGCCCACCCGGTGTTGGTTTCGTGGCTGACGCCGAGGAGGGCATACACCATCTCGATCTTTGCCGTACGCGCGTCGTCCTCCACGTGAATGAGTGCTTGATGGACGCGAATGGGAACTGTGCCTTGTCCACGGATCAACGGCTTGCAGGAATCCCAGTTTGGGAGCGGACTAGTCTGGTATGCGACCTGACCGTCGCCGGCATATTTCGCGGCAGATCCGGCCGGAGTGTCAGGCTGTGGTTCCAGCCGGATCGTGGCGGAGGCTTGCGATTGCGCCGGCTCGATATCGTCCTTGCCGACGACGGTCGATCGGAATTCCAGGACGTAGGAGAGATCGGTCGCTTCCCATTGCGCTTCGGCAGCGCCGGCCCGCGAGATGGCGCCGACCTTGAATCCGCGATGCCGGACCCTCGTGGCCGGCGCCGTGTACGTGAACGGCGCGACGGTGTCCGGCTTTGTGTCGATCTGCTTGGGCGAGACCTGGCCAAGCCCCTCCGGCAGCGCGATCGCGTATCTGAACTGCCCGGGCACCGCGGCCGGACTTTCCTTCGCCCAAACCTCCGCCCGAACCTTCGTGGATTGGTTGCGGCCCACGCGCTGCTGCTTCGTGACCGGTGCAAATCGGATCTCCGCGCAGCCGGTCTTCGGGTCGTTCCACTTCGTTTCGGCCTGGAGCATATTCGGACCGCCGTACGCCATGACCGAGGCCAAAAGCGTCTGCGAGAGATCGATATCCCTGGGGTCCGCGTCCTCGAAGTTCCACGCTTCGGCCGTCTGCTGCACGATGTTCGTGGGCAACACCGGCAGGTTACGATCGGGCGTGAATCGGAATACCGCGCGCGCACGGCGCATCGTCGTGGGCAGTCCACTCCCGCCGCGCATGATCACCACGACCGCCTCCACATCAATGTATTGCAGCTTCCCGTCATCGCCCACGTGGCCTTTCAGCGTGGCATGGACCCGCTGTCCCATGTGGACGGTCCGCTGGCCGCCGTCGGTTGCTTGAAAGAA
>DASTQY010000272.1:0-3176 GCA_035761525.1 Nitrospira sp.
AATCGAACCTCACGATCGCGCAGATTGCCCGTGCGTACAAATCCAAAGGAATCGGGTCGATCGTTGTTGGTGACGAAAATTACGGCGAGGGCAGCAGCCGGGAACATGCCGCGATGTCGCCGCGCTTTTTGAACGTCCGCGCGGTCATCACGAAAAGTTTCGCGCGCATTCACGAGACCAATTTGAAGAAGCAGGGCATTCTCCCGTTGACTTTCGCCGATCCCAAGGACTACGACAAGATCGAGATGAACGACCGGCTGAGCGTCGTTGATCTGGCCAACCTGGCGCCGGGGAAGCCGGTCACGGTCATTATTCACAAGGCGAGCGGTGATGTGAAGATTCAAGCCAACCACAGCATGACCGCACAGCAAATCACCTGGTTCAAGGCCGGTTCAGCGTTGAACGCGCTGAACTGAAACCAGCGACTAAAGAGGGACATATCATGGCAAAAGCAGACAAGATCATCTATACGAAGACCGACGAAGCGCCGATGCTGGCGACCTATTCCTTTCTCCCGATTATCAATGCCTTTTCGAAGGCGGCGGGTGTGACCGTGGAATTGCGTGACATCTCACTCGCCGGCCGCGTCCTCGCCGTCTTTCCTGACTATTTGACGCCGGAGCAGAAGCAGCCTGATGCGCTGGCAGAGCTCGGGGAACTGGCCAAGACGCCCGAAGCCAACATTATCAAGCTGCCGAACATCAGCGCCTCGATGCCGCAGCTGGTGGCCACGATCAAGGAATTGCAGAGCCAGGGGTACAAGCTACCGGACTACCCGGAGAATCCAAAGGACGATAAGGAAAAAGAGATCAAGGCCCGCTATGACAAGGTGAAGGGCAGCGCGGTCAATCCCGTGCTCCGCGAAGGCAACTCCGATCGCCGCGCCCCGCTTTCCGTGAAGGCTCATACCCGGAAACATCCGCACAAGATGGGAGCTTGGACCTCCGATTCCAAGACCCATGTTTCGCACATGACGGGCGGCGATTTCCGGTCGAACGAGAAGTCCGTGACAATCCCGGCAGCGACCACGGCCAAGATCGAGTTCGTGGGAGCAGATGGCAAGGTCACCCTGTTGAAAGACAAAGTTGCCTTGCAGGCCGGTGAAGTTCTCGACGCCACATTCATGAGCGTGAAGGCGCTGCGCAAGTTCATCGAGGAGCAGATCGAGGATGCCAAAAAGAAGGGCGTCCTGTTTTCTCTGCACATGAAGGCCACGATGATGAAGGTCTCCGATCCGAAGATCTTCGGCCATGCGGTAACCGTCTTCTACAAGGACGTATTTGAAAAGCATGGTGAGACGTTCAAGAAGCTCGGCGTGGATCCGGACAACGGGATCGGCGACCTGTATGCGAAGATCAAGTCACTGCCTGAAGAGCAGCGCAAGGCGATCGAGGCCGACATTCAGGAGGTGTACAAGAAGCGGCCACCGATGGCCATGGTCAACTCGGACAAGGGCATTACGAATCTGCACGTGCCGAGCGACGTCATCATCGACGCATCGATGCCGCCGGTCATCCGCGACTCTGGCAAAATGTGGAATCCGGAAGGCAAGCTGCAGGACGTGAAATGCGTGATTCCAGACTCCAGTTATGCGCCCGTCTACCATGAAGTGATCGAGTTTTGTAAGAAGCATGGCGCCTTCGATCCCCGCACAATGGGCAGCGTGCCCAACGTCGGCTTGATGGCCCAGGCAGCGGAAGAATACGGCTCCCACGACAAGACCTTCAAGGCGCCCGGCAACGGAACCATCCGGATCGTCGATGCCTCAGGCAAGACGTTGCTGGAGCACAAGGTGGAAGAAGGCGATATCTGGCGCGCCTGTCAGGTCAAAGATACTCCGATTCAGGACTGGGTCAAACTGGCGGTCACCCGCGCCAAGGCGACCGGCGCTCCCGCCGTCTTCTGGCTGAACAAGGACCGGGCGCACGATGCCGAGTTGATCAAGAAAGTGAATGCCTATCTCCCGAAGCATGATACGGGCGGACTCGAAATCAAGATCATGTCTCCGGCTGATGCCTGCCGCTTTTCCCTGGAGCGGATGAAGGACGGCAAGGACACAATTTCCTGCACCGGTAACGTGCTTCGTGACTACTTGACCGACTTGTTCCCGATTTTGGAAATCGGCACGAGCGCCAAGATGCTCTCAATCGTTCCGCTTCTCAACGGCGGCGGCTTGTTTGAAACGGGCGCGGGTGGTTCGGCGCCGAAGCACGTTCAGCAGTTCCAAGAGGAGGGCTATCTGCGATGGGACTCGCTGGGCGAGTTCCTGGCGCTCGCGGCCTCGCTCGAGCACCTGGCGAAGGTGGGAAACAACCAGGTGGCCAAGATCCTCGCCGATACGCTGGACCAAGCCAACGCAAAGTTCCTCGAGAGCAACAAGTCGCCGGCTCGTAAAGTAGGTGAGATCGACAACCGGGGCAGCCATTTTTACCTGGCGCTGTACTGGGCGTAAGCTTTGGCCGCACAGACGGCCGATAAAAAGATCGCAGAGAGGTTTACGAAGATCGCCAAAGACCTGAGCGACAATGTTGCAAAGATCGATCAAGAGTTGCTGGCGGCGCAAGGCAAGCCTCAGGATGTCGGCGGGTACTATCATCCGAACGATGAGAAGGCGGCCAAGGCCATGCGTCCTAGTGCCACGTTGAATCGGATCATTGACGCAATTGCATAACACTCGCCGAGCGGCGGGGCTGTGAGAGTGTATGGCAACAGAAAGCACCGATACGCAAAACATCATCGACCAACCCGAGGTGTTGAAGCCCCGCATGGTGACGATCGAGATCGCCGGGAAGAGGGTGGAAGTGCCGGAGGGCATCACCGTCATCAAGGCCATGTGGTATGCCGGTCAGGAGGTCGTGCGGGGTGTCGGCTGTCTCGGCGGCTTCTGCGGGGCCTGTGCGACCTACTATCGGACGAAAGACGATCCGAAGGTGCGCACCTGTCTCGCTTGTCAGACGGCAGTGCAGGACGGCATGTCATTCACCATGATGCCGCCGTTCCCCGCCCGCAAAGCCACGTACGACATTCAAAAACTTCAGGACCCCAAACAAGATCTCTTCAATCTCTATCCTGAGACGCCGCTCTGCCGGAATTGCAATGCCTGCACGGAAGCCTGCCCGCAGCAGATCGACGTGCGGGAGGGGGTATGGAAGGCGGTGTTCGGCGATTTTAAGAGC
>DASTQY010000273.1:0-4035 GCA_035761525.1 Nitrospira sp.
GCGATACGGATTTGCTGGCGGGGATTCTCAAAGACCTTGCCGCAGCCGGCAACACGGTGGTCGTCGTGGAACATGACCGACAGATGATCGAAGCGGCCGACCATATTGTCGAGCTGGGGCCACAATCCGGCGAGAAGGGCGGTGAAGTCATCTGCGCCGCGCCGGCTGGCGAATTTCTGCGCGATCGCCGTGCGATTACCGCCCGCTATCTCAGGGGCGAAGAGCACATTCCCCTCCCCGCCTCCAGGCGATCCGGGACTGGCAAAGTCCTTGTGATCGCCGGCGCGAGCGAACATAACCTGAAAGACCTGGTCGTGCGGTTTCCCCTGGGCATGTTGATCTGCGTCACAGGGGTCTCCGGCTCCGGCAAGAGCACGCTCGTGGAAGATACGCTGTATGCCGCATTGGCGCGCGCGTTTCGGACGAAAACTCTGCCGATGGGGCGCTTCAAGGCGATCAGGGGGATCGAGCATTTGAAAGGTGTACGATTGATCGACCAACAACCGATTGGCCGAACACCCCGCTCCAATCCGGTGACCTACCTGAAAGCCTTCGACGAAATCAGGCGCCTTTTTTCGGGAGAGCGTGAGGCGTTACGGCAGGGTTTCACGCCTGGACATTTTTCTTTCAACGCCGAAGGCGGCCGGTGCGAGCGCTGTGAAGGAGCCGGCGTCGAGAAATTGGAAATGTATTTTTTCGAGGATATTTATGCGCCGTGCGAGCGCTGCGACGGCAGACGGTTCAAACCGGAGATTTTGGCCATTCGGTATCGGGGCAAGACGATTTCAGACGTGCTGGCATTGACAGTCGACGAGGCGCGCTCGTTTTTTTCCGGAACGCCGAAGCTGCAGGAGCGGCTCCATCTTCTGTCGTCCATCGGCCTGGGCTATCTGCGGCTCGGCCAACCGGCGACGACGCTGTCCGGCGGCGAAGCCCAGCGGTTGAAGATCGCGGCCGAGTTAAAAGATGCCAGCGCAAAGGATCTCCTCTATATCATGGATGAACCCACGACCGGTCTGCACATGGATGACGTAAAAAAGCTGCTCGCCACACTGCAAAAGTTGGTGAATACAGGCAATACGCTCGTCGTGGTTGAACACAACCTGGATGTGATCAAGTCGGCTGACTGGGTCATCGACCTGGGGCCGGAAGGAGGCCAGGCAGGCGGTCAAATCGTCGCTGAAGGCAGACCTGAGCAGGTGGTAAAGTGCGATGCGTCATACACAGGGCGCTGCTTGGCTCAAGCCATGGCGGAAGCCGCTGACCGACTTATTCTTGAGCCGCACCCGATTGCGTAGGAGGCTGCTCGCGCGACAGCTTCCTGTGTAAAAACTTCTTGCTGAACGTCGTGATGCCGAAGGCCAAGCCGATGGCGACCGGAACAAAAATCGCCGAGGTCAGATTGGCGTTGCTCAGCCATCCTATTTCTTGCAGACCCTTAAAAATATAGCCACCGAGACCGGCGACATAATAAGCAATCACGATGACCGACAATCCTTCCACCGTATGTTGCAACAATACCTGGCTCTTCGTGGTTTTATCGACGCTCTGCAGCAGCGCCAAATTCTGTGCTTCCAGAATCAAATCGACGCGGGCCCGGATGATCGAAATGATGCCTTCAAAACCGGCTCGCAGCGTGTCGATGCGCTTGAGCAACTGTTGATAGCCTTCAGCAACACCCGTCACGCCGCTCAGCACGTAATCGGAGACAGGTCGATAGGTGTCCAGCGCCTTTTCGTTCAATGACGCCAGAGTTGTATGCACAATCTTGTCGTACGGCACCGAGGCTGACAGCTCGAAGTGCAGCTTCCCCGCAATCCGGTTCGTCTTCAGCAAGTCCTGGGTGAGGCTATTGAGCCAGCGTTGGAGCGTCTGCGGGTCAGCGTGCGCGATGTGCCCGCTGATAATCTCGCGTTGTTTCAAATGGACCTGCTCAAACTTATAAACCTGATCGATCGCGGCCGAGAACAGCGGCTTTTGCATGAGCAGCAGATGGTAATAGGTCTCAATGCGGACGATCGCGTCGACGATTTCTTTCAAGCGCGAGGCCTGTGCGCGGGTCGGGCCGAGGGCCACCCAATAGCGCTCTCGTTCAAATTCGTCATGGGTAAAACTGGTGACCAGGCTGGTCTCTTCATCGAGAATTTTACTCCCATACAGCACGGGGCCTGGCATCATCGATCGCATGTGTTCTCGCGGCGGCAGCGAATAGGATGATAGCAGGATGTCGAGCCGGCAAACTTCCGTACCGAGCGGCGAGATGGGAAATTTATAATCCGGGAAGGTCAACGGCCCGAATGCGATGTCTTTTTGCGCACCGTCGAGCAAATGCCAGATCTGATAGTTGTAGTATTCCGTATGCGCCTGCCAGATGATAATCAATCGTTCGCCGTTGCCGGCTTGTTTGACTCCATACCCGAACGTCTCGTGAAACCCGGTCTCATCCTTCGGGACGCCGAACGCCGTTAAGCAGGATTGAAACTCCTCTCTGCTTGCCTTTCGTTCCGCCGGCGGATCGGCCATGCGAAAAGCCTTGTAGTGGACGTGTGCGGGCGCACGGAGCCAGTCGGCCAGCGGGATGTGCGGCCGCTCATGCAATTTCTTGATCAACGCATCGGCACCCGACTGGGCTCGCGAGCTGTCCATGCGATTCCTCTCCTACCCTCCTGGGGTTACAATCCGGGTCGCTTCTCAGCCGTGACCGACAGCCGCACTGGACTGTTTGCCCGGCTGACGTCCAACTGCAATGTGGCCCCGGCTTGTACCTGACAGAGATGTTTGGCTTCACGGTCGCTTCTGACTCCGGACAGCGAAGATCCGTTGCAAGCCACAATGTGGTCGCCGACTTTGAGTCCGGCCCGTTCAGCGGGAAGCCCGCTCCGGAGCTCCCGTACCATGTAAAACCGCGCTCCCTTCTCCTCCAGTAATTCCCAATTGACGCCGATACGTCCGGATCCCAGCAAGCCGGTCTGGGAACCAAAACGGGCGAGAATACGATGGACGATGAGGCGGGCCGAACTCTCGGGATCGTCGGTGGTAAAATCTGTCAGGTGGCCTTCGCCATTGAACAGCAACTGCCCTGTCTCAACGTCGATCATTCGGAACGAAAGGGACACTTTGTTCATGCGGCTCTGCTCATGACGTTCCCATTCTTGCACGCCGCCTACAATGATGGCCTGTGCCCCCACGAGTTTGCCAACCTTGAGCACGTTTGCATCGTCCGCGTGGGTCAGTTGAATGACCTGTTCTTTCAACACTTCGTCGAGTTTTGCCCGCTCCACCATGTTGATGTCGAGATCGAGCAACAACGTCGTGACGATGCCCGCCACGCGGGAGCCTGATCCTGCTACGCCCGGCGCATCTTCCAACAACATCACTGCCATGGTCTGATAGCGGTCGACGGTGTCTCGATTGATTGGGCCGAGCCCTGTCACGACAGGCTCGGGCTTCCCCACAGCACCCGGCTGCCAGCCGCGCTGCACACCGGTCGATTCGCAGGTTCTTCGGCGCTGAAGGATCGCTGAGGGCGTGCCCCAGGCGCATAGCTCTTCATTCACGAGCACAACATGATGCGGATACTCCCTCTCATGTTCCATGGCGACATTGGTAAATGGATAGATGATGCATCCGCCGAACCAGACTGAAATCGGACAGAGACCGAGTTCGTAGAGCCATTGCCGGCGGGCCGTCAAAGAATATTCCCAGACCAGCATGCGGCCGTCATCACGCAGCACCCGATCCGGCCGGCCGATTTCGTCGATCACCTGCCCCTTCGTCATTGGGACGGACAGGTTGTCGAGCTTCGATTCAGATTTGACGATGGTGTAAGCGACACCGCAGCCGAAGAACAGAGTGGGTGCGATCAGCGCAAGAATGAAGATGCAGGAGCGGGTGAACCGAAAGCACGCCTCTTCCGGTGGCTGCAACATCGCCTGGAGAGTAACACTCCATACGCACCGCCGCAATGGATGCATCCCGCGACGCTAGCCTGATGAGTTTGGAGACCGCGCTTGCGATGAACCGCTGGTGTCGATT
>DASTQY010000274.1:0-3865 GCA_035761525.1 Nitrospira sp.
ACTCAACAGTTGACGCTCAACATCAAAGTCAAGCGGCACGACAAGTTTGCGGCTCTGTTTATGGATCTCGAGGGCGCAATCGACCGGTTGAACGTCCATGAACTCATCAATAGAATCAGGGAAGCGGCCGAAAAAGCCAAAATGGACATCATCGTCAACTTCGAGCATTTGAAGCTCGCGGCGCCGGATGCGCTCAAGGCACTCGCCGATTCCGAAGCGATTAAAGCTGCTGTGCCGAACGTGAAAGTCCGATATCGGAAGTTTAAGGATGCCTTCGAAACCTCGATGCAGGAGTTGTCACTGTCGGGCGTCGAAATGCTGACCGAGGATATGCAGGATGCATAATTTCGAATATCGCCAGGGTGAGCTGTATTGTGAGCAGGTGCCGGTCAGCCAGATCGCCAAAGAAATCGGCACGCCCTGTTACATCTATAGCCACGCGACATTGACCCGGCATATCCGTGCGTATGACAGTGCGTTCAAGAGCATTCCCCACCTCATTGCGTTTGCCATGAAGGCCAATTCCAATCTCGCCATTCTGCGTCTAATGGCGAAGGAAGGCAGCGGAGTCGACATCGTATCGGGCGGCGAATTGTTCCGCGCCATCAAAGCGGGTGTACCACCGTCAAAAATTGTCTTTGCCGGGGTCGGAAAAAATGCGGAAGAAATCCGTGATGCGCTCAAGGCCGAGATTTTGATGTTCAACATCGAATCCTCCGCCGAAATGCACGCCATCAATGACGTAGCCGCCTCGATCGGCCGGAAGGCCCGCGTGGCCTTGCGAATCAATCCAGACATCGACCCGAAAACGCATCCCTACATTTCCACCGGCCTCAAGAAAAGCAAGTTCGGCATAGCGGCCGATCGTGCCCTGGAGGAATTTCGGATCGCCTCCTCCCTCCGGCACATTGAGGTGGTGGGCGTCCATGCGCACATCGGATCGCAACTGACCGAAGTCACCCCCTTCGTGGAATCTTTGAAAAAGGTGATTGCGCTGATCGAAGCGCTCAAGGGTCAGGGGACCAACATCCGGTACCTCAACATCGGCGGCGGATTGGGGATTACCTATTCGGACGAAAAGCCACCCTTGCCGCAAGAGTTGGCCGATGCCGTGTCGCCTCTCGTCCGGAACTTGGATCTGACCCTGGTCATGGAGCCCGGCCGTGTCATCGTCGGCAACGCTGGGATCCTGGTGACCAAGACGTTGTATGAAAAAATCGGAGAATCGAAGCGCTTCATCATCGTTGATGCAGCCATGAACGACCTTATTCGCCCGAGCCTCTATAATGCCTATCACGACATCCGTCCGGTTTCCGAAGCGTTACTGCACCGCCCCAAGCACGCGGTCGATGTCGTGGGGCCGGTGTGCGAATCGGGTGATTTTCTCGCAAAAGACCGCACGTTTCCGGAAGTCAAGCCGGGAGATCTGCTGGCCGTCATGAGCGCAGGCGCCTATGGCTTTGTCATGGCCTCCAACTACAATTCCCGGCCCCGCGTTCCGGAGGTGCTGGTGAAAGATGGTGAAGTGCATGTCATCCGCACCCGGGAAAGTTATGACGATCTGGTCAAAGGGGAAAGCATTCCAGCGTTCTTGAACTGACCGCGGTGTGAGTCAACCTTCGTCTGCCGAGGAATGATGTTTACTGGTTCACTCGTAGCGATTGTGACGCCGTTCCGCAAGGGTAAGGTCGACGAGCGAGCATTCGGCGATCTCATTGAGTGGCAAATCGCAAACGGCACAAACGGCATCGTGCCTTGCGGGACGACCGGCGAGTCGGCCACATTGACGCACGAGGAACATCACCGCGTCGTGAGGCTCACGGTCGAAGCCGTCAGGCGCCGGGTCCCCGTGATTGCCGGCAGCGGTTCCAACAGCACCGATGAAGCCATTTCGCTGACCCGCCACGCGAAAGAAGCAGGGGCGGATGGAGCACTGCTCATCACTCCTTATTACAACAAGCCGACACAGGAAGGGCTATACCGTCACTATAAGGCGGTGGCAGAGGCCGTCGATCTTCCCCAGATCCTCTACAACATACCCGGCAGGACAGGCGTCAATATGCTGCCTGCCACAATCGCGCGCCTGGCGGCCATGAAGAATATTGTGGGAGTGAAGGAGGGGAGCGGGTCGGTGCAGCAGGCGTCCGAGATTGCCCAGACCTGCGGCGAGCGCATCACCGTGCTCGCAGGGGACGATGCGTTGACGTTGCCCATGATGGCCGTTGGAGGCAAAGGTGTGATCACGGTCACCGCCAATGTCGTGCCCAGGGACATGGCCCAGCTCGTGGCAACGTTCGTGGCCGGCCGAGTGGATGAGGCTCGCCAGATTCATTTCCGCTTATCGCCTCTTTTTGCGGCGTTATTCTACGAAACCAATCCAATCCCCGTGAAGGAAGCGCTGGGAATGATGGGCAGAATTGATCCTGAACTGCGATTACCCCTGTGCCCGATGGGAAACGACAACCGCAATCAGTTAGCCCGCGTCATGAAAGAAATGCGGCTGATCTAGTCATTGCACAGCTCAAGAATTCACGTCTCATGATCAAAGTCATTGTAGCGGGAGCCGCCGGCCGAATGGGAAGCCGTTTAATCGCGTTGATCAAGGATTCGACTGCCTTGACGTTGGCCGGCGCGATTGAAAGCAAGGGACATCATGCCCTTGGCGAAGATGCCGGAGAAGCGGCCGGTTCAGGAAAGACCGGCATGCCTATCACCGACGATCTCGCCGGTCTACTGGAAAAGGGTGAAGTCGTCATCGATTTTTCCGTCCCCGAGGCGACCCTCAGCCATCTTCGAGCAGTGGCTCAACAACGCCGAGCGATGGTCATTGGCACGACCGGTTTCAATGCCGCCGAATTAGAAGAGTTGAGATCGTTGGCGCGGCAGGTGCCTTGCGTCTTCTCGCCCAACATGAGCGTCGGAGTCAATCTTCTTTATAAGGTGATTGGAGAAATGGCGAAAACTCTGGGAGATGATTACGACATTGAGATCATTGAGGCGCACCATCGGCTTAAAAAGGATGCGCCGAGCGGGACCGCCCTGAAGATTGCGGAAGTGCTGGCTCGGGCGGTTAATCGAGACCTCAATCAGGTGGGCGTCTATGCACGCAAAGGGCTGCTGGGAGAACGGAAGAAGCAGGAGATCGGGATTCAGACGATACGCGCCGGCGACATCGTTGGAGATCATACGGTGCTCTTTGGTGGAATGGGCGAGAGGATTGAAGTCACGCACCGGGCGAGCAGCCGAGACACCTTCGCACGCGGGGCATTGCGTGCGGCTCGTTGGGTGGTGAAGCAACCCCCGGGCCTGTATGACATGATGGACGTGCTGAATCTCAAATGACGAGATCAGCGAGCAGTCTCGCTAGGCAGGTATGTAATGAATATGGGAGTAGGGGAGAAGCGAGAGAAGAGGACGTGCTGACAGAGTGAACAGTCGCAAGCCGTAGCACGACCCTGGCGGCTCATGCTCGTCAGACGGGGTCGGAAAAATTGTTCATCGTGTCAATGTCTGGCCGTAAGAGGACGAGGTTCTTGATCCGCTGCCTTCCGACGACCACAGTTCAAGCAGGCAAATACCATGATCGCAAGCCCGGCATCCAAATCCACTGCCCGTTCCGGCAACATCGTTCCGCGACACTTGTCACAGGTCTTCATAGCGGTCACTCTAACACTGTGACCGAGGAGTGCCTATCCATCATAAGTACTGGGGCTTCGGGGGAATTTAGGCCTGGTAGATGGGGTAGAAGCTAGGCCATTCGAGCTATACGGTTCGAGGCCGACCGTTGGTGAAGGTTCACATCGGGCGTTGACAGCATCTCAACGCTCCCATAGGATTGTGGCAGCCGACCTGACCTCTACTATGT
>DASTQY010000275.1:0-5063 GCA_035761525.1 Nitrospira sp.
CAGGATTCAGGCCGCGGAAGACATTTCTTTTCAGGCGATGCGACAGAAGCTCACCGAGATTGTGGAGATTATCCGAAGTGACCAGGCCGTGGAGTCCGTGACCGCGTTCAGCGGCGGAGGCACTAATAACGTCGGCCGCTCGTTTGTCGCCCTGAAACCCCTGCAGGAGCGCAAAGTTACCACGGACGAGGTGGTAACGAGACTCCGTCCCAAGCTCGCCAAGGTCCCGGGCGCTTCGACATATCTGCAGACCATCCAGGATTTGAGAATCGGAGGCCGAGCGAGCAGCGCACAATATCAATACACACTTCAGAGCGTTGATCTCGCTGAACTCAACACGTGGGCACCACGCGTCGAGCAACAACTTCGCACACTCCCAGAGATCGCCGACGTCAACAGCGACCAACAGGACAAGGGCCTGCAATCCCTGGTGGTGTTCGATCGCAGCACCGCCTCCCGGCTCGGCATCAGCCCCCAGCTCATTGACGACACGCTGTACGACGCGTTTGGTCAGCGACTGGTTTCAGTCATGTACAGACCCTTGAACCAATACCATGTCGTGATGGAAGCCGCCCCTCAATACTGGCAGAACCCGGCAACGCTCCACGATATCTATGTGCGCTCGCCGAGCGGTGCCCAAGTCCCTTTGAGCGCGGTGGCGCGCTATGAACCCACCTCGACATTGCTGGCGGTGAACCATCAGGGGCAGTTTCCAGCCGTCACGCTTTCGTTCAATATGGTGCCGGGAATCTCCCTGGGTCAGGCGGTAGCGGCGATTGAGCGCGAGCTTCAGCAGATGGCTCTGCCGGCCGGCATTCGAGGCAGCTTTCAGGGGACAGCCAGAGCGTTCCGGGCTTCGTCGGACAACCAGGTATGGTTGATCCTGGCGGCCCTCGTCACGGTCTATATCGTGCTCGGGATTCTGTACGAGAGCTACATACATCCAATCACAATCCTCTCCACGCTGCCGTCCGCGGGTGTGGGCGCGCTCCTGGCGCTGCTCCTGTTTAAGACGGAATTGAGCGTGATCGCGATGGTCGCCATCATTCTGCTGATTGGCATCGTGAAGAAGAACGCGATTCTGATGATTGACTTCGCGTTGGAGGCGGAGCGGAAAGAAGGGAAGGGACCAGCGGAAGCGATTTATGAAGCCTGCCTCCTGCGCTTCCGGCCGATCATGATGACGACGATGGCCGCGCTTTTTGGGGCCTTGCCGCTGGCGCTTGGAACCGGCGTCGGCTCCGAACTACGGCGTCCGCTCGGCATTGCCATTGTCGGCGGCCTCTTGGTAAGCCAGCTTCTGACACTCTATACGACCCCCGTGGTGTATCTCTATCTGGACCGCATGCGCCTGCGTTTCCTCAGACGGATGCCCGGATCAATCGAACCCAGTCCACTTCCGCATTAGACCGTTCGCGCTGACGCTGCCCTGTTCTCACCGGCTCCATTTACGCTATTGACAGTCGTCCTCACTCTCCGTAGGCTGCCCAGAGCCTGAACGCATGATGTCCCGGCTTTCGACTTCCCAAAGGATTTCGACTGTTTTTCTGGCCGTCACGGTTCTGACCGGCTGCCCGCGGGTCTTGTACTTGGATTATCATCCATCCGCTTCGATCACGGGAAGCGGACCAATCCGTGTTGATACCTTCATCTATGCAGGTCATCCCACGGGGCTGATGAAGCAAAAGGAAGTTGAATCCGGTAACTATGATCCCGAACGGTTGTTCCTTTCGCAGGACATCGGCGAATTTTTCGCCAATGCGCTCCGGAAGGAGTTGACGTCGGCAGGCTACGAGGCCAGGCCCGACTCGACCCGAGCCATCTCAGGTACCATCGAACAGTTCTTCCTCGATTATGTCGGCGGTCAGGAGCAGCGGTTCCAAATACAGACGCTTTTCCAGGTGTCGCGCGACGGCGGCCCCTCGTTCATGACATCCTGCCGAACGGAGCGACAACAAGCCAAAGACTGGATGAAAAGCGGTTCACTCATCGAACACGGCGTCCGCGACTGTATTGAAGCGTTCGTCAAAGAGGCGCAAGCTGCAGGAGCGCTGTAGTTTCCTGCGACGAGCATGGCGTCGCGAGGGTTCAATGCCAGGATTTGAATACATCGGCGAAGAAGAACATCGGCAAGTGCTCGAGGTCATGGCATCGGGCGTCTTGATGCGCTACGGATTTGATGGGCCTCGAAAAGGGCAATGGAAATGCCGTGAGCTCGAACAAAAGTTGGCAATGCGTTTCGGAGCCCGGCGTGCGCATGTGTGTTCCAGTGGTACCTCCGCTCTCAGTACGGCATTGGCCGTGTGTGGAGTCGGTGCAGGCGATGAGGTCATCCTTCCTCCCTTTACGTTCGTTGCCGATCTTGAGACAGTGCTGCTGGCCGGCGCGGTGCCCGTCTTCGCGGAAATCGACGAGACGCTCTGTCTCGATCCCCGTTCAGTCGCGGCGGCGATGACACCGAGAACGAAAGCCGTGCTGGTCGTGCACATGTGTGGGGCAATGGCCAGGATTGATGCGATCATGGACCTTTGCCGAACACACCACGTGACCCTCATTGAGGACGCAGCACAGGCAGCCGGCGCAACCTTTCATGGAAAAGCGTTAGGAACTTTCGGCAGGGTGGGCTGCTTATCTTTCGACTATGTGAAAACGATCACCTGCGGGGAAGGTGGAGCAGTCCTCACCGACGACGAGGAGGCCTACCGCTTGGCACAGGCCTATACCGACCATGGACATGATCATGTGGGTGCCGATCGAGGTGCCGATGGACACCCGCACATCGGCGCGAACTTTCGGCTCAGCGAACTGCATGCAGCAATTGGTGTGGCGCAACTGGCACGACTCGACGATATCCTGAAGGTACAACGTCGTCACAAAGCCATGCTGAAGGACGGATTAGCTGGCATTCGCGGTCTGCAGTTCCGAGAACTGCCCGACCCGGCTGGAGATTCAGCCACCTTTCTGAGTCTGCTGTTGCCATCTGAGCACGATGCTCGACAAGCGGCCAAAGCACTTGCAGAGGCCAGCGTCGACGGCTGCTTCTACTGGTACGACAACAATTGGCACTACCACCGGAAATGGGACCATATCAAAGCATTCACATCGCCGGGCCGTCTGGCCATCGACCGCTTCGGATACGGCAGCGATCTCACCAAGATCACCCTGCTGCAATCCGACGCAGTTATCGGTCGGACGATCTCCATGCTGATTAAACTGCGGTGGACCGAGGAGCAAGTGCGTGATAGACTCGCCCGGATGAAATCCGTGTTGGCCTGAACTCTGCCCGTTCGTCCAACTTGAGCCGCCCATGAACGTCGCAATCATCGTCCCGGCCCGAATCGGCTCCACGCGGTTTCCGAAGAAACTACTTCACCGGATCAAGGACAAACCGGTGATCGTTTGGACCGCCGACCGCATCAAGAAAGAAGCGCCCGACCTCCCGCTCTACTTTGCGGTGGATCACGAGTCTTTGGCAGACGTGCTCCGCGGGGGCGGTTATGAGGCGATCATGACGGATCCGGCCCACGCCTGCGGCACCGACCGGATTGCCGAGGCCAATCGTCGCCTCAAGGCCAAGTATGTCATCAACGTACAGGCCGACGAACCGCTGGTGACCGGTGGGCAGATTCGTCAGCTGGTCGAGCTTATTCAATCTGATACGGAGATGGCGACGTTGGGAACCCCCGTTCGATACGACAAGGATTACCGCAATCCGAACCACGTTAAGCTGGTCTGTGATGAGAAGGGCTATGCGGTATATTTTTCGCGTGCACCCATCCCGTATCTACGCGATACACACGGCGCATTCGACGCCGAGGTGGCGGCCGGCATTCCAGTCCTCATTCATCTCGGGCTCTATGCCTACACAGCATCATTTTTGGAACTATTCTGCACGCTAGCGCCCGGCAAACTGGAACAGGTCGAGAAGCTCGAGATGCTGCGGGCAATGGAACGCGGCCACCGTATCAAGGTCGGAGTCACCAAGGAAACGTTGGTCGAGATCGATACGCCCGAGCAGGCCGTGGAATTCGAACAGGTGGTGACCGAGCGATTTCCCGCTCATTAGCCAAACGCTGGCGACTTCGACAACCGGAGAAGGGACGATCATGTATCGTAATCTGCGCCTGGTCCCCCAGCTCATCTACGGACGAGGCAGCATTAATCAGCTCGGCGACATCCTGACCAAGCAACGCACCGACGCCGGATCGCCCGTCGTCTTCCTGATCGATGCGGTGCACGAAAAACGAGCGTTCATTCAGAAACTGCCGTTACGCGCCAACGACCTGGTCATCCTCGTAGACGTCGGAACGGAGCCTAAAACCCAATACGTGGATGAGCTCACCGAACGAATCAAGGCGTTTTCCAACCGGCAGCCGGATGCGATTGTCGGGATCGGAGGCGGCAGTGCCATGGATCTGGCCAAGGCCGTCTCCATCATGCTGACCAATCCAGGTTCGGCTGCGGATTATCAGGGTTGGGACCTGGTGAAGTATCCCGCGATCTATCATCTCGGCATTCCGACCTTGGCCGGAAGTGGTGCGGAGGTGTCCCGCACGGCTGTCCTTACCGGCCCCATCAAGAAGCTCGGTATTAATTCTGATTTTACCCCTTTCGATCAAATCGTCATGGACCCGGATTTGATCGCGACCGTCCCGCAAAATCAGCGGTTCTTCACCGCAATGGATTGCTACATTCACTCGTGCGAATCGCTGCAAGGCACCTTCATCAACGAATTTAGCCGGGCCTTTGCCGAAAGTGCCCGGGACATCTGCCGGGATGTATTTCTCAGCCACTGTGAGGACGTCGTCGCCGACGAACGCTTGATGGTGGCCTCCTATTTTGGAGGCCTCAGCATCGCCTACTCACAGGTCGGCGTCTGCCATGCGCTGTCCTACGGACTGTCCTATGTTTTGGGCGTGCGTCATGGCGTAGGCAATTGCATCGTCTTCAACCATCTTGAAGAATATTATGGGCAGGATGTACGAGAGTTTCAGCAGATGATCCAACAGAACCGGATCGATCTGCCGTCCGGGGTGACCAATGGAATCGACGAAGCCAGCATG
>DASTQY010000276.1:0-6815 GCA_035761525.1 Nitrospira sp.
TGGCTCTTCTGCTATGGTCCCTCGGATGCCAGCCCGAGGAACCAGCAAGCAAGGCTCAGCGATCCCCCCTCCAGGCCGATACCCAACTAGTCGAGGTACAAGTCACGAAGCCGACTAGGAGGGATCTCGCCTACACGGTGAAGCTTCCGGCGAACATCGCTCCGCTGTATCAGACCACCCTGTATGCGAAGGTGTCGGGCTACTTGAAATGGATCGGTCCGGATAAAGGTGACCATGTCAAGAAAGGCCAAGTCGTGTCGATTATCGACGCGCCAGAAGTCGAGGAGCAATATCTCCAGGCTGCCGCAGATTACAAGATCAAGAAGATCACGTTCGAACGACTGAAGAATGTCTGGAAGGAGTCTCCGGATGTCATTGCTAAACAGGATGTGGATGTGGCTGAAGCGGCGTATGAAGGCGCCAGGACTCTCATGCAACAGCGGGCGGTCTTGCGAGACTACACGAAGGTGCGGGCCCCCTACGACGGCACGGTCACTGCCCGTTTTGCCGATCCCGGGGCCCTGATCCAAGTCGCCACGTCTTCGGCCACGAGCGCCATACCCTTGTTTACGATTATGGATCTCAGCACAGTTCGCATCTATGCCAACGTGTCGCAGGACGATTCCCCGTGGGTGACGCCCGGCAAGACCCACGCCACCGTGACGGTACCTGAACTTCCCGACCGTTCATTCAGCGGAACCATCACTCGATCGACCTTGGCGCTGGATCCTTCGACACGCAGTCTCTTAGTCGAAATCGACCTGCCGAATCCCGACCATCTTCTCCGGCCCGGAACATTCGCCGAGATGGCAATCGCCTTGCGAGAAATCCCCAATGCGCTCGTCGTGCCGCCACAAGCCGTCAGCAGTGGCGGCAAGGGTACGTCGCTCTTCGTTGTCGAGCAAGGCAAAGCCAAGTCGGTGCCGGTCCAAACAGGAATCACCGACGGCAAGTGGATCGAGATTACAAGCGGACTCAAGGGGGACGAAGAAGTCGTCGCTGTCGGAAAACGTCAACTGCTGGATGGAAGCCCCGTGCGCGCATCCCCTTTCCAACTTCCCGACGCAAAGTTCTCTCAACAAAGATACGAGCGACGTTCACCCGGAGTCCAGGAAGCGGAGACGCCGGCGGTTCCACGTTAACCCTCACATGTTGCACGTAGGAGGAGCCTTATGTCTGACATCCTTCGACGAAAATCGCTCTTTATATTGCTGATCACGCTGCTGATCCCTTCGGTCACGGAAGCGCAACCGCCAGGACGCACCTCCGAACCACCGCCCCGGGGCAGTTTTTTAGGTCTGCAGCAAGCCATTGAACTAGCGCTCGAGAAGCATCCACTCTTGCAGGAAGCCGCCGCCACCCTGAAAGCGGCCACCGCTAGAACAGAACAGGCCCGAGCCATTTACTACCCGCATGTGGATGCGAACTTCGACACCGCGGCAGGCGCCGGACGACTGAATCCCCGCTTTCTTGTTGGCGGATTCCTGGTTCAACCCAACCTCAGTCAATATGTCGGAGGCGTGTCGGTCAGCCAGCGGATTTTCGACTTCGGGTTCAGCCAGAACACCGTGGGTTCGGTACAACTGGCGGAACGGGCTCAGGAAATTGACATCAATGCCCGCCAAGCGCTCGCAGTGTTGAACGTACAGGCCTCCTATCTCACAAGTTTGAAACACCGGCGGTTGGTACAGATCGCAGAAGAAACAGTCCGCGAGCGAGGCATCATCAAGGGCCAGATCGAAGCGCTCTATCGCCAGCAGTTGAAATCGAAGCTCGATGTGGATTTGGTGCAGGTCGAACTGACGAACGCCGAATCGCTTCTCGTCAAGGCTCGCAACGGACTCAAATCCAGTTTTGCCAATTTGAACCGCGCCATGGGTGTGATGGGAGCAGAGGATTATGTCCTTGAGGACCTGCCTATCGAGGTCCGTCCCCAGCGTCCTCTCGACATGCTCATCAGCGAGAGCCTGTCACACCCCGAATTTCGCAAGACAAAAGAACTGACGGCATCGGCCGAAGCAAAAATTACGGCCGCCAAACGTCAATACCTCCCGACTGTCTCCGCCTATGCAAGCGGAGGCGATTTCCAGGTCTACGATAGCAGCCGTTCCCAGGCCAACCAAACAGGAGGCTGGTGGGCAGCGGGGGGATTCGTATCCATGCCGCTCTTTACCGGTTTCATGATCGAGAATCAAGTTCGCGAAGCCAAGGCACAGAAGGCGGCTGCCGAAGCCGCCAGCATGAACATTGAACAGGCGTTGACGCAACAAGTGACCAATTCGTATCTCGACACCATCTCATTCGCTCAACAGATTAAACTGGGGGAAGAGCAGGTCAAAACGTCACAAGAGGCATTGAATCTGGCCAAGCAACGGTACAAGTTGGGTCTTGGATCGATCGTAGAGGTGACGCAAGCGGAAGTCGCGCTGACCGCCGCACAGACGAGATTGGCTGAGGCGCAGTACGACTACAAGATCGCGGAGGTGACGCTTGCCTATGCCTCGGCAGGCGCCGCACAACTGGAGGTCGATCCGACTATACGATAGACACGCATCCTCGGTGGATCATCGCTATGGGAGATGCGTGAGGGCGGAATAGGGCGTGACTGCTCCCTGCCAGCGGACCATGTCGATGACAAGCTCGTCCTTTGTATTGGCGAAGAGTGTGTCCCAGACGCTACTACGCTGCGTCACCACTGCATCTGACGGCTGAAAAAACAGGTCAAAACCCTTCGCCGCCGTGGGGCGCATCGGGTAGCGACGGTCGTAAATCATGCCATACGTCGGAATCCCATACACAATTTGCCAATTACCGAGAATCACATGCAACTCGTCGCCACGCACGTACATGCCTCCCGAGGTGATCACGCGCTTGACCGAGGTTTGAGGCAGACTCAGGTAAAACGTCACCCGCTCATTGTAGTTGGCGCTAGCAAAGGCCTCGGTCAGCTGGGGCGCCAGAAGCTCCGTCTCTTCGTCTTTGAATGCCGGCACCAAAGGTGCATCACCTTGCAGCCATTTTTGAAGCCAAATGCGATGCTCTTGAACGGTCATCCCTTTGAGCAGCACCCTCATTTCCCCCGTGGTGATCGTCTTGGGATGCGCATGGTGCCCAGGAGGCCATTCAGGGAGTACCGCATCATCTTCTTCCAATCGGACGTAATTGACCGGGTCCTCATAGATGGTTCGGTAGGGCACGTGTGGAATCGCGCAGCCGGCGAAAAGGAGTAGCGCTGGAATGGGAATGTGGAAGGCCGACAGTAACCCAAGCCCTACCAGCTGCCGCCACGTGCGTTCCGTTCCGGACTTGCGACTCATCGCTCGGCACTCATACGTCATTCACTGATGCTGACTGTCATCTCGACGCGCTCGAGGGGGTTGTCGCGGCCATCACGCTTCATGTTCACGACCGTATCGGCCACGTCCATGCCGCTCACAACTTCGCCGAAGGCGGTATATTGCCAATCCAGGAAATGTGAATCGGCCACGCAAATGAAAAACTGCGACCCGGCGCTGTCAGGATCGTTGGCACGTGCCATCGAGACCACTCCTCGCTTGTGGGGCTTGCTGTTGAATTCGGCTTTGATCTTATATCCTGGTCCACCCATGCCGTGGGAGGATCGGTCGGCATTCTTGCTGTTAGGGTCGCCCCCCTGAATCATGAACTTGGGGATGACACGATGGAACGTCGTGCCGTTGTAAAAACCTTTTGTGGCTAAGTCGATGAAATTCTTGACGTGGCCTGGTGCGACGTCATGAAAGAACCTCACCACTATATCCCCGACCGCTTGTCCCTTGCTGGTAACAGAAATGGTGGCCCTGGTTTTGTCAGTCAACTCAGCCATCTCGCCGTTCCTTTCTTGTTGGCTATGATCAATCGCCCTGCTTTTGCCGTTGAGAATGCCGGCGCCTTCCGCTTCAGGAAACTACCGAAATAAGAAAGGCGGCGGAGCCAGGCCTCCCTCTAGCCCTTCGTTGATCGGGCTCCAGCTCTTGCCATCGTCGTCGCTCCGGAATGCCCCGGCGTTCGTCCCCGCATACAATGATCCGGAAGAAGACTCGACCAGCACCTGCACCGCCATGCTGGTGAGTCCGTTGTTCAGCGGTACCCACTGCCGGCCCTTGTCGGTGGTTTTGAAAATGCCGTGCCCTGTCGCAACGAACAGGCCACGACTGTTGAAAATGATTCCGCGTATGGAATCGTTCGGCAAGGCGCGGCTGATGGGGCGCCATGTACTGCCACCGTCCGGGCTTCGGAATACGCCGCCGTCAAACGTCCCTGCATATATCCCGCCTTCGCGGTCGATGGTAAGGACCCGAATAAAATTCTCCACCATACCTTCGTGATCCTTCAGCCCATCATGAAGGCGCACCCAGCCAGTCGTGTTCGCTTTGAATTTCAGGACTCCCTTCCCGGACGTCCCAGCATAGAGCGTGCCGTCGGCTGATTGTGCCAAGGCATGAACCAGAATTTCATCGAGGCCGCTCGTCACGACCCCCCAACGATCGTCGCTCAGATTCAAGCGATAGGCACCGTCAGCGGTCCCCGCATACAGCAGATCACCCACCGCCAACAACGTCTTCACTTCCTTCCGCTTCAATCCTGCGTTGACTGGAACCCAGGTCTTGCCTTGATCGGTGGTTCGGAACACTCCTCCTCGAAAGGTCCCCACATACACAGTTCCGTCTTTTGCCGTTGCGAGAGATAATATGAACGGGTCACTCACCCCTTCACTGGATTTCGTCCAGGTCGCTCCGCGATCGTCGCTTCGAAAGACGCCGAGCCCGAACGAGCCGGCATACAGGATATCCGACCCCACCACAGTGAGCGCCTGAATACTGGCCGCTTGCGATTCGAAGGGGCTCGATGACAGTTGCTGAGCGAACGCCGAACCGACCAGCGACACGGTAAGCAGGGTCATGCCAAGAAGAAGCAATGATCGGTTCATCAGCATGAGCGTATCTTACCGAACCCGATGGCCCGCTGTCCCAACTGGTAGGTCAGGGTCCAGTGGAAGGTTCATGTCCGTAGGGTGGTTGCGGCCGAACAGACGGGCGCCGAGGATGCCGATTTCATAGAGCACCATCAAGGGCACGGCCATGAGCATCATGGTGAAAAGCGTGGCATCAGGAGTCACCACAGCGGAGATGATCAAGGCGCTCAAGATAGCGTGCTTGCGATATTTAGCCAACTGCTCCGCCGTGACAACGCCGACACGAGCGAGAATGCTCAACACGAGGGGCAATTCGAATGCACATCCAAAAGTCAGCAGAAATTTGACGTTAAAATCAATGTACGTGCCGACGCTCAGCTCTGGGGTAATATCCCGGTCCATGCCGAAGCTGACGAAAAAGTCGATGACGAGGGGAAGGATGACGAGGTTGCAAAACAGAAGGCCCAGGGCAAATAGCACCCCCGCGAGCGCGATAATGGGGATGCCCCAACGCTGCTCCTTCGGGAGCAGCGCTGGTTGGACGAACTTCCAGAACTGATAAAAAACGACAGGCAGGCTAGCCAGCACCGCTGCCAGGAAAGAGACTTTGATCGAGGCGAACAAGGCTTCCGTCGGGCCGTAAAAGACCAGCGGGTTGGGAAACGGCCGATTCAACCAGTCCACCATCTCGGCTGAAAACGTAAAGGCCACCATGAGGAACACGAGCAGGGTGGCTGCGATAATGAGCAGGCGCCGTTTGATGGTCTGTATGTGGGCGGCCAGGGGATTGGTCATCGGCGGCATGTACGGACTTTCGGCTTGGACTCACGGCCACACCCCTCAATGTGCCGTAGCGTGTTCGTGATCGCGATACGTGCGGATGAGTTCGGCCATTTTATCTTTCTTGGCAAGTTTTTCTTTCTGCATCTGCTTCTTGGTTAATTCTTCTGTCGGCGTCAAGACATGACGTTTCTGCAATTCGTTCAACTCCAGATCGAGGCGATGGTGGGACTCTTCCAGTTCGCGGAATTCTGTGTTGGATTGGCGAAGCCGCTCCACAATCACATTGTCCGTCAGCATTGTCGTACCTCCTGGTTGAGTGAATTATCGCGGTGGTGTCGATCCTCCCGTATGGCCGGCACCCCCCACGAATATGGGGTCCAACTCCATGAGCACCGCATCTTCCACGGGATTGGTGTAGTACTTCGGCCGGACGGCCGTTTGGGAAAACCCGAATCCTTGATACAACGTTTGGGCGGCACGGTTGGAGGCTCGTACCTCAAGGACGGCCCGATGCGCGGATTGCGACACGCCTGTCTGTAGCGCGGTAGAAACTAGGGATCTGGCGATCCCCCGATGCCGCATCGACTCGATGACCGCCAGGTTCATCAGCCGGACTTCCTCGAAGACGATCCAGTAACAGAGATAGCCGAGAATCGCCTGTTTCGACGCTTCCTCCGCGCGCCTCGGCCTTGCAACCAGAAAGTGGGCGAAAGGATTTCCGCTCAACTCCCCTTCCAGCATTTTGCGCGTCCAGGGGGCCGAGAAGCAAGCTTCTTCTACTGCTAAAATTTCCGAAAGAGATTCAAGGCTTGCGGCCTCAATCGTCCAGTCAGGGGGCATCATGTCTGGCGCCTGGTTCTGGTCGCCGCTGTGGGCGAGCGACTGAGTTTCCGTGCCAGTTTTTGTTGCCGTCTTGACACGGGTGAGATCTCACCGGACTCCTCATACTGAATCTCAGCCTCTGGGCGTTGGACGTACAAAGGGCTGATGCCCACACCGGCGCGCTCACCCTTTCTGAGCCGAGCGATGCCGGCCATCCCGATGGAGACCGCCGAGGGTCGCATGTGCTCCTCAGCTTCGATAATCCTGACTGAACGCC
>DASTQY010000277.1:0-8765 GCA_035761525.1 Nitrospira sp.
CGGATGCTGGTGCCGCGATATGGCCTGTTCGCCGCACCCTGTTTGTGGGTGGCGCTGGAATTGCTGCGCACCTATCTCCTCACGGGGCTTCCCTGGTCGCTTCTCGGGTATTCACAGTATCGTCAGCTCGACGTGATTCAGATCGCAGATCACTTGGGCGTGTACGGCGTGTCCTTTCTGATTGTGCTGGCCAATGTTGCCCTGGCGGAATTGTATCTGTGGCTGATGCCGCTCTTTCGCGGCTTCAGACCAGCGCGGCTTCCATGGGAATTAGTGACGACCTCGGCGATGCTGGTCGGCCTGTCCTGGGCCTACAGCACCTCCTTGATCGTCAGCGATGGGATGGAGCAGCTAAAGGCCTCATTGCGAGTCGGCGTGGTGCAGCCAAACATTGACCAGGCGGTGAAATGGGATCAGGCCTACCGGGATGAGACGCTTCGGCGCTATGATCGACTGACGGAATCGTTCGGCTACGGCGTCGATCTCGGGGTGTGGCCTGAGGCAGCG
The DNA here is from genome assembly GCA_035761525.1 of Nitrospira sp. GTDB lineage: Bacteria > Nitrospirota > Nitrospiria > Nitrospirales > Nitrospiraceae > Nitrospira_C. Next base: position 508 of record DASTQY010000277.1, read on the forward strand.
ACCCCCTTCATCTACGAACGCGAGCCGGTGTATCAGCTGCAACTCGTGTCCATGGCCAGCCGTGCTTCAGCCCCGCTCCTCTTTGGCAGTCCTGCAGTGCGTTTTGATGCGGACCGTAAACCGTTCTTGCTGAACAGTGCCTACCTGTTATCCCCTCAGGGCCAACTGCTTGGCCGTTATGACAAGCAGCATCTGGTTCCCTTCGGCGAGTACATTCCATTGAAATCGTCTCTGCTGTTCTTTCTCGACAAGCTGGTGGAAGGCATCGGCGATTTTCAGGCCGGACCCGGTCCGATCGTGCTGTCGTTCCAACCTTCCGAGGATTCGGGCTTCTCTCGCTCGGTCAAATTCGGCGTGGTCATCTGTTATGAAGTCATTTTTCCCGACCTTGTCCGCCGGATGGCGCTTGGCGGTGCCGAGTTTCTCGTGACGATTACGAACGATGCCTGGTTTGGGGATTCGTCTGCCCCCTTCCAGCATTTCGCGATGGTCGTGTTCCGGTCGGTCGAAAATCATCTGGCCTTCGCGCGGGCCGCAAACACCGGCATTTCGGGTTTTATCGATCCATTCGGGCGCATCATCGAGGCCTCTCCCCTTTTTACCGAAGCTGCCCTGCAGGCGACGATTCCGGTTCGGCAAACGCAGACCTTTTACAGCCGCCATGGAGATGTCTTTGCCTACGGCTGTATGTTAATCTCCCTGCTGCTCTCGCTGTACGGCGTGTTCGGCACCAAAGGAGCCGAACCGGACGCGATCGCGGCTACTCCCGTCTAAAGGAAAGGATCGTTTTCATGCTGGACGAAATTCGTGTTCGCGTACGTGCGGTTGATGAACAAGTATCGGAACTTCGGGGGCATCTTTGACCTCTCCCGCATGACCGCCCAACTGGAAGAACTCGAAGCCAAAATGGGCCAGGCTGATTTTTGGAACGACGCGCGCGCGGCGGCCGGCGTGAGCCGTCATAAAGTAAGGCTGGAGCGCGAACTGCAGCAATGGCGTGATATCGAGGCGAAACTCAGCGACGTGACGGCGCTCCTGGAATTGGCGCAGGAAAGCGGCGATGCAGGCCTGGAGCGGGAACTCGCCTCTGAGCTCGACCAATTCGAACCCCGTCTGGCCGCACTTCGGGTGGAGCATTTGCTGTCGGGCGAGCTCGATCAAAACAATGCGATCGTCGCCATACATCCGGGCGCGGGTGGCACGGAGTCACAGGACTGGGCTCAGATGCTGCTGCGCATGTACGTCCGCTGGGCAGAGGGAAAAGGGTTCAAAGTAGACACGCTGGATTTGCAGGCGGGCGAAGAAGCCGGGATCAAGAGCGCGACGGTGTCCGTTGCCGGGCCCTATGCGTACGGTTATTTGAAAGCGGAAGCTGGCGTCCATCGGCTCGTACGCATCTCGCCGTTCGATGCCAACAAGCGGCGTCACACGTCCTTTGCCTCCGTCTTTGTCTACCCCGAGCTCAACGACGACATTGAAGTGGCGATCGAGGAGAAGGATCTGAGGATCGATACGTTTCGGGCGGGCGGCGCGGGCGGCCAGAATGTGAACAAAGTCGAGACGGCGATCAGGATCACGCATTTGCCGACCGGCATTGTCGTGCAATGTCAGAACGAGCGGTCGCAACTCCAGAACCGCAACGGTGCGATGAAAATTCTGAAAGCCCGCCTGTACGAGCAGGAACAGAAGAAAAAGGAAGCCGAGTTCAACGCCATTGTTGGCGAGAAAAAAGATATTGCGTGGGGGAATCAAATCCGTTCTTACGTGTTCCAGCCCTATCAGATGGTCAAGGACCATCGGACCGGCCACGAGGTCGGACAAGTCTCCGCGGTCATGGACGGCGATGTTGACGGCTTCATTGAAGCCTATTTGAAGCAGAAGCTCATCAGAGGGAGCGATCAACTCTCTCCGGCTCACGGATCCGATGACGTGTAGTTGCGGCTAGCGGTACGACAGGTTTGAGCATGGATGAAGCGAACGAGCAGCGGCAGCAGCGGATCAAAAAGCTCGATCAGCTGCGTGCGGCGGGCGTGGCCCCCTACGGGACACGCTTCGAGGCGAAGGATCGGGCGGGCGAGATCATCAAGCTCCATGGCCAAAAGACGAAAGAAGCGCTGGAGAGTGAGAAGATCGCCTGTACCATCGCTGGACGTATTGTCGCGTTGCGTCGATTCGGCAAGGCGGCTTTCGCCGTGCTCCAGGACGGGTCCGACCGCTTGCAGACCTATTTGAAGAAGGATCTGCTGTCGGAAAGGGCCTACACGGTGACCGAACAATTGGACCTCGGCGATTGGATCGGGGTGACAGGGACGTTGTTTCGAACGAAGACCAACGAGTTCACTGTCGAGGTCCACGACCTATCGTTTCTCAGCAAGGCGCTTCGTCCTCTGCCGGAGAAATGGCACGGCTTGACCGATGTCGAAACCCGGTACCGTCAGCGCTATGTCGATCTCATCGCAAACCCGGAAGTGCACGACATTTTCGTGGCTAGGAGCCGCATTATCACGGCCATCAGAGCGTTCTTGACTCAACGGGGGTTTCTCGAAGTCGAGACGCCGATGATGCATCCGATCCCCGGTGGCGCGGCCGCGAAGCCCTTTGTCACCCATCACAATGCGCTGGGCGTTGATCTCTATCTTCGCATCGCGCCGGAATTATATTTGAAACGGCTTATCGTCGGCGGTTTTCCACGTGTCTTTGAGATCAATAGGAACTTCAGGAACGAAGGGATTTCGACCATCCACAATCCCGAATTCACGATGCTCGAGTTCTATGTGGCCTATGCCGACTACCAGGACCTCATCCGTCTCACCGAGGAACTGATTTCATCGTTGACCCAACAGCTGTTCGGTAAGACGGTCATAGAGTACCAGGGCCAGGTGATCAATTTGACTCCTCCTTGGCGGCGCTGGTCTTATCGTGAAGCTATCCTGGAAGTAAACCGGCTGGCTCCGGCCGTGCTCACGAATCGTGAGCAGGCGGTGGCTGCAGCAAAGGAATTACACGTGCCGGTCGATCCGAAGTGGCCGCTGTTCAACATTGTGAATGAGATTTTTGAGGAAACCGTCGAGCCGAATCTGCAGCAGCCGACTTTCATTACCGATTATCCGATCGAGATCTCTCCGCTGGCCAGGCGAAAGGATGCCGACCCCTCTCTCACCGATCGATTCGAGCTCTACATCGCGGGACGGGAGATTGCCAATGCGTTTTCGGAGCTGAACGACCCGCTGGATCAACGGGAACGTTTTGAGGGGCAAGCGGCGCAGCGCGCCGCCGGTGACGAGGAAGCGCACGTAGTCGATGAGGATTTCCTTCGGGCCTTGGAATACGGCATGCCGCCGACCGCGGGCGAGGGCATCGGCATTGACCGGCTGGCCATGCTCTTCACCAATCAAGCTTCGATCCGCGATGTGGTGCTCTTTCCGCAGCTGCGTCCGGAGAAATAACTTCTTGGCACTTCCTTACGAGATCTTCGTCGGGCTTCGGTACTTGCGCGCCAAGCGGCGTAATCGAACCATTTCATTGAATACGTTCGTCTCGGTGGCGGGAATCACCTTGGGCGTCGCTGCGTTAATCGGAACCGTCGGGATCATGACCGGCTTTAAAGAAGATATTCAGGCCAAAATACTCGGCACGACCGCACACATTATCGTTCAGGATCGCATGAAGGACGGCATGAGCGACTACGATGGGGTCGCCAAACAGCTGGAATCCGTTCCTGATGTCGTGGCGGTGACGCCGTTCATCCTCAAGCAGGTAATGCTCACGACTCAAAGCAGCGCTCAAGGCGTCGTCCTTCGCGGCATCGATCCCGGACGTGAAGGTTACGTGACGGCGCTCGCCCACAATATGGTGTCGGGACAATTGGAAGAGCTGAGTCAACCGATTGCCGTGAAGCTGCCTCCGCCTGACAACCCGTCTGGTCCCCTTCAATCGTCAGACAAACCGGGCATCATTTTGGGCAAAGAGCTGGCGCTTCGACTCGGCGCCTTTGTCGGAGATACGGTCAGTGTCGTGTCGCCAACCGGCACGATCAGTGCGATGGGCATGGTCCCTAAAATCAGAATCTTCGCAGTGGCAGGTATATTCCAGTCCGGGATGTATGAATACGACTCATCCCTCGCCTATATCGACCTCGGGGAAGCGCAGAAGTTTTTCAGCATGGGAGAGACCGTTACGGGCATCGAAATTAAAGTGACCGATGTTTTCCGAGCCGGCGACATCGCCCGCCGTGTGGAGCAAGCGCTCGGCTTTTCCTATGGCGCCAGGGACTGGATGCAGATGAACCGTAACCTGTTTTCCGCCCTCAAGCTCGAAAAGACGATGATGTTCCTTCTTCTCGTGCTCATCACGATCGTCGCCTCTTTCAATATCGTGAGTACGCTGACGATGATCGTCACGGAAAAACAGAAGGAGATTGCCATTCTGAAGGCCATGGGTGCGACTAAAAAGAGTATCCGACGGATTTTCATGCTCAACGGATTGATCATCGGTCTTTCGGGCACAGCGATCGGCATTCCGCTGGGGTATGCCTTTTTGTGGCTCATCGAACGACTATGGACCTTCGATCCGACGGTCTACTACATCTCAAAAATCCCGGTACACGTCTTGGCCGAGGACGTGTTCTTGGTCGCCGGCTCTGCCATCCTCATCAGTTTTGCAGCGACCGTCTATCCCTCGCTGCAGGCCGCAAGACTCGAACCGGTCGCCGCCCTTCGCTATGAATAGCTTGCGAAGCCATATTCCGTATCGGCCTCGACACGGCTCGTGCGCATGATCACCGTCAAAGACCTTCACAAATCGTTTCCCATGGGCGAACAGACCTTGACGGTGCTCAGAGGGATCGATCTCACCATTGAGCGCGGCGAACTCATAGCCGTTGTCGGCGCGTCCGGCGCCGGGAAAAGCACTCTTCTGCACATTCTCGGGCTGCTCGACCGTCCGAGCAGAGGCACGGTGCATTTCGAGGGCCAGGATTTGTTTCAACTGTCCGAAGCGGCGCAAGCCGAATTCCGCAACAGACGCATCGGTTTCGTCTTCCAGTTTCATCACCTGCTGCCGGAATTTACCGCCTTGGAAAATGCCTGCATGCCGGCCTTGATCCAGCGCCGTGAGCCCGAGGAAGTGAGACAGGAGGCCATTGGTATCTTGAAGGACGTAGGATTGGGTCCTCGCCTGCAACACAAGCCCGGCGAATTATCAGGAGGGGAACAGCAACGGGTGGCCGTGGCCCGTGCTCTACTGCAAAAGCCCGACCTCGTGCTGGCTGATGAGCCGACCGGCAATTTAGATACCCACACCGGAGACGCCCTCTTCGCTCTCATGCGTGAGCTCAATAAAGCTCGCGGCACCACCTTCGTCATCGTCACCCACAATGACAAGCTCTCGGCTCAGGCTGATCGGATCCTGCACATGCAAGACGGCCAGATCATCTGACAGGCTCCTTGCGCGCAGTGCGAGGAGTTATCCTCGTCTCAGACTTGCCCCTTGCTTCCATACGGAACTGCAACTCGGTACTACACGGCGACAGGATGGTGCTCTTCGCTCGATCTCATGTCTCGGCAGCGTTGTCATCGCTTGGAGATCGCTGAGAAATCCTTGACGGCCGCCGGTTCATCCAATAGACTCAGCGACATCTGCGTCCATACGGAGCGTTGACGCCATGCGGCTTGGACTGTCATTTGGCGCTATTGTCTTCCTCGTCTTCTTGCTTCTTCACGGCAAAGCGCTCGGCGCTGAATTCGTGATCGTGGGTCCGCGTGCCATGGGAATGGGCGGCGCTGGCGTCGCAATTACCACCGATGCCTTGGCGACCTATTGGAATCCCGCCGGCCTGGCCATGACACAAACGGTCGATATCCGGATTGTGGGTAGTGCGCAGGCGATCGACCGCCTGGGCATTGCTGACGCGGTGAGTGACCTTGAAAACTTTGATACGACTGACACTTCACCGGCCAACGTAGCCAAGGCGCAGGATATTGCAAACCGCATCAATCGGCCTGGCGCCAACACCTCGTTCAACGGCGCTGCGGGTCTCTATTTGAAGGGGCATTTCGGCGAGCACGCGTTTGGCTTCAATATTTCCAACGTACCCACCGGCGGCGGATTTGTGTCAGTTCCGGTCGGCGTCAGTTGCAGTCCCAATCCGAATTGCGCCGCACCAGGACCCATCTCATCCGTCTCTCTCAACGGTGCCATGGCGGTTCGGGCGCTGGAGGCCAGGCAAGCCGCGTTCTCCTATGCGTATGCGTTTGCAGACAAAACGTTCGCGATCGGAGTCACGGCTAAAATCATTCAAGGAGCGGCCTACAACGGAACCCACAGTCTTGTGGGAGGACAAGAGATCAAACTCTCGGATAGTTTGGGTGAGGCTACGATCACGACCACGTACGGCATCGACGTGGGTGCTATCTATCGACCCTCATCCTGGCTGCGTTTTGGCGTTGTGGCGAAGGACCTCAACCAACCGGAATTCGATGCGCCGGACGGCACAAAAATCAAGCTCGGCCCTCAGGTCCGTGGCGGCATGGCACTCAACCCCTATTCTTCGCTGACCTTGTCGGCCGACGTCGACGTGACATCGAACAAGACGTTGGTGCCAGGGGTTAAGAGTCAAGTCTTGAGCTTGGGAGCGGAGCAGACGATCCTGACGGAATTTCTCTCATTCCGCCTCGGCGCGTTCAAGAACATGCAGGATGCCGGCACTCCCTTCACGCCGACGGCAGGACTTGGTGTACGGATCTTTATGGTACGCCTCGATGTGGGAGGCGGATATGATTTCCGTGAGAAGGGAGCCTTGGTCTCCGGTTCTCTGTCGCTCACCTTCTAACCCCTATCGTGATTCACTAATGGTATACTGAGCTCATGTCCATTCGCGCACAGCATTGGGTTCGTGTGGCGTCCTGTTGCCTCACGTTCATGATCGCCGGCTGCGGCGGTTTGCAGGAAGTCTGGGAAGGCCCGGGTGCCAAACAATTTCGGCCGCAAGCCATCGCCGTTCTGCCTCCAATGGCAAGCCAATATGACAGTGCCCGTGAGGACATACAGGATGTCCTCTCAGGAGCCCTCACGAAAACGGCCAGAATCGAGCGTGTCGTGACCCCTGAAAGCGTGACCGATATTTTTCAGGGTTCAAAAGAGGCATTCGACTCCCTGGTGTTCTATTTCTCACGCCTCGAGATGACGGGGCAATCAGACAAGGAGTCGGCCATCAAACTGGGGAAGGCCTTGAACGTCGATTCATTCCTAGTTGTTCGGGTCAACTCGTGGGAGTATATACGCAAAGAAGGAGACAACGTGGGTCGGGTTGGGCTCAGTCTGCGGCTCGTCGATGCAACGACCGGGACAACCGTCTGGAAGGCGCGCCACGAAAAGTCGAGTAGTTATATGTTCTACCGTCCTAATTTGAAGGATGTCGCCAACGAGCTCGCCAAAGAGATGATCGCTTACATGCCTCCCCAGTACCAAAACCGCTCCTCGTTGTCACAAGGGCTCGCAAGCAAGTAGATCGTCCCGCACAGTCGATCGCGCGCTACGGTGCCATACGCGGAACCATCGCCGTCTTGAGCGCATGCACGAAGTGAGAGACTTCCGACACCATGCCGCCGTTCTGATGCGCGGCAATCTGCCGTACGATGGCGCTTCCAACGACGACGCCGTCGGCATACCGAGACAGACGCGCCGCATCCTGTGGCGTCGCCACCCCGAATCCCACCGCAATCGGAGTATCCGACAGTTCCCGGATCTTTTCCACGTTTGCGCCGACGTCCGCCATGTCTGCGAGCTTTGCGCCGGTAATTCCCGTCAAGGAAACGTAGTACACAAAGCCCTTGGATTCCCGCGCGACGAACGCCCGGCGTTGCGGCGTGCTGGTCGGCGCGAGTAAAAAGATCAGATGCAACCCGGAAGCGCAGGCCGGTCCCCGAAGCGGACCAGCCTCATCAGGAGGCATGTCCGGGACGATCAAACCGTCCACTCCAGCCGCCGTCGCGTCCTGGCAAAATCGGTCCGGTCCGTACGCATGGATGCTGTTGTAATAGGCCATCAGCACAAGGGGAACCTGTGATTTGGTTCTGATGGCCGCGACCATCAAAAGGATTTTTCGCAAGGACGTGCCGCTCCGGAGCGCCCGTTCCGCTGCCTGTTGGATGACCGGACCATCCGCGATGGGATCAGAAAACGGGACGCCCAACTCGATGATATCAGCGCCGGCTTTTTCCAATGCGAGAACCAGCTCTTCGGTTTCGGCCAACCCGGGA
>DASTQY010000278.1:0-5465 GCA_035761525.1 Nitrospira sp.
TTGGTGTCTGCAAGACCGAATTGCGATGCCAATTCGGGAGTCAATTCCTGTATGGCGACTCCCAGCCAGCCTCGGACAACCTTGCCGTTTTTGACCAGTTGATCCATGATGGAGCGGGCCAGGTTGCTCGGTACGGCAAAACCGATTCCCATGTTGCCGCCGCTTTGACTGAAGATCGCCGTATTGATACCGACCAACTCGCCGCGGATGTTGACCAACGCACCGCCTGAATTACCGGGGTTGATCGCTGCATCGGTTTGGATAAAATCTTCATACTCCGCAATGCCCATGCTCGCGCGTCCGACCGCGCTGACGATTCCCATCGTGACACTCTGCGTCAGGCCAAACGGGCTGCCGACAGCCAGGACGAACTCCCCGACCTCGAGTTGATCGGAGTCTGCCAAGGGAATGGTTGACAAGCCGGTTGCTTCGATCTTGACGATCGCCACATCAGTCTTGGTATCGGTCCCGATCAACTTACCCTTAAACTCCCGTTTGTCCGAGAGAATCACCCGAATGTCGTCGGCTTTGTTGACGACGTGATTATTGGTGATGATCAAGCCGTTCGGATCGACAATCACGCCGGATCCCTGCCCGCGCTCCTTCCGCTCGCGATGCGGCTGGTCACGCTTAAAAAACTCGTCGCCGAAAAACCTTCGGAAAAACGGGTCGTCGAATGGAGAGCTTTGGGGACCGTCGCCTGCCTTGCCGCTCCGGCTGGCAGCGATGTTAACGACCGCGGGCTTTACCGTCTTGGCGATCTCGACGAAACTCTTGGCGGTGCCCCCCGTCACCGGTTGCTGCGGCGCGGTCGCAACGGGATAGACTACGCCGTTAGCCGGCGAATCGGGGCCCGCGCTGCCCGAAGGCATCCAGCCCAGATCCGAAGCCACGACGACGCCGATGACTGCACCGAACGCCAATAACAGATACGGAACCAATCCTGAACCACCCAATTTCATCGCTGTTCCTTATTGTATTTCGCCGGCATAGATGCCCATGATCGTCTGCAAAAACTTCACCGCCTCCGCCTTCGGACGTTGGAAGGAGTTTCGCCCGATGATGCTGCCAAATCCTCCGCCGTCCCGGATGGCGCGGGCTTCCTCAAACACATTCTTATCCTCGCTTTTGGCACCGCCCGAGAAAATGACGATGCGGCGCCCGTCGAATGCGCTTTGCACCACATGTTTGACGCGCTCGCTCAGGGTCTTGATGGAAATCTGTGCCGACTCATAAACTTTCTTAGCCGCCGCTTGCTCAAGGTGGGCAGAGGGGAGTTTGACCTTGATGACATGCGCCCCTAGTTGCGCGGCAATTTGCGCCGCATAGGCCACCACATCCATGGCGGTTTCCCCTTCCTTGCTGATCGCCGACCCACGGGGATAGGACCACACGACGACGGCGAGACCGCTGTCTTTTGCTTCTTCGGCGATCGCGCGTAATTGCTCATACATCAGATTGCAGTGGGCCGATCCCGGGTAAATGGTGTATCCAACGGCGGCACAACCCAAACGCAACGCGTCCTTCACGCTCCCGGTCACGGACGGCAGTGGATCCTTGTCGTCATGCAGCACGTCATGATTGTTCAACTTCAAGATAAGAGGGATTTGCCCGGCAAACTGGCTGGCGCCAGCTTCGAGGAAACCCAGAGGAGCCGCGTAAGCATTGCATCCGGCGTCGATGGCCAGTTGAAAATGGTACAAGGGGTCGTACCCCGGCGGGTTCGGAGCGAAGCTGCGGGCGGGCCCATGTTCAAAGCCTTGATCCACTGGCAGGATGACGAGTTTCCCGGTCCCCGCTAATTTCCCGCTCCGGAGCAACCGGGCGATGGTGGTTTTGGTTCCGGGATTGTCGCTGGTGTAGTAACTCAGGATTTCTTGTACATGATCGGCCATGCCATTCCCCCGCTGGTTTCAACACAAACTGGTTATGAAAGTACTGCTGTCCCCTGCATGTACTGTTCGGCGTCCCGCACATCGTCGGTGCTGCCGATGATCAGAGGCACTCGTTGATGCAACTTCTTCGGCTCGATGTCGAGAATGCGCACGGTACCGGTGCTGGCCCTCCCGCCGGCCTGTTCGACGACCATTGCCATCGGGTTGGCCTCATAAAGCAGCCGTAGCTTTCCCTCCGGCTTGTTCACCTCACCCGGATACAAGTAGATGCCGCCACCCAAGAGCAACCGGTGTACATCCGCGACAAGACAGCCTGAATACCGGCTGCTATATGGCCGGCCGACAGCCTTGTCCGACTTCTTGAGCGAGTCAATGTACCGCTTCGTCCCATCGGGCCACTTTTGATAGTTACCCTCATTGACGGCATACACTTTCCCTCGCGAGGGTATCTTGATGCCTGGATGAGACAGCTGATACTCGCCGACGTTGGGATCCAGTGTGAACCCGTAGACGCCCTTGCCTGTCGTGAACACGAGCATGGTGCTCGGTCCGAACAAGAAATAGCCAGCTGCCAGCTGGTCGGTTCCCTTCTGCAGCAAGTCACTCTCACCGGGCAATTGATCGGCCTTCTTCGGCGCCACGATGGAAAAGATCGATCCTAGCGGCATATTGACGTCCGTGTTCGACGAGCCATCCAAGGGGTCGAAAAGCACCATGTAGGGGGCGGGCCTCCCCGGAGAGGCGACGAAGACCGGCTTTTCCATTTCTTCTGAAGCCAGTGCGCCGGCCACACCATCACGCTGGAGCACTTCAACAAAAGTCTCATTGGCAATCTGATCCAATTTCTTGACCGATTCCCCCTGGACATTCGTTTCTCCCGTCATCCCCAACATGTTGAGGAGGCCGGCAATCCGAAGGTCTCGAGCCAGTGTCTTTCCGACCAGGCCGATGGCTGAAAGAAGGTTGGTCAGGGATCCAGCCCCTCCGAGTGAGGCCGGTGGATTAACCATGAGAAATTGTTCGACCGTGAGTGGCTGGTGCGCCATGAGGGAGTAGGTCCGTATGAAGTCGAAGAGACCCTTCTTCGGAACACCCGAAGCGTGGGCCCCCGGTATGACAATGAATGTGAGCGATTATAGCCCGTCTGGGGAGCACGGGCAACGAATCTCCGCCCTCTTCTATGGAGAAGACTTTGAGGAGAAGCCATCGACCAAATCGGCGACGATGGAGCCAATAATGACCTTAGCCTTCATCCGGACAGGGATGCGCCGCTCGTCAGTAGTGAACCAGACGCGAATATCCCCCTTATTGATGAATAGGCCTTTAAACGGCATGATCACAACGACTTGCGCAGTCTCCGCCTTTCCCCAGACCCCCTCCACTGTCTCGATGTTCTCGACACGCACCTGCACCTGCCGGTTTCTTTTGTCGTGATAGACATTGAGCGTCAGAGAGGCCCCAGGTTTCATGGGTAGTTGATTGCGTACGTAATACAAACAGGAAATGAGATCTTGAGTTCCGGCGGGGATCGGGAGAGTTTCGGTAGTCCCATGCCGGACGGCGGTCACGGTCCCCTCCCGATGGTTGAACGTGTATTCGATATCCTCCTTATTCTTGCCTTCCCGGCGTCTGAAGACCATGTGCTGTGGTAGCTGGACGCTCAGGTCGAACTCGGATTCCACGCGGTTGTCGACAGGAAAAACCTTACTGATGGCCGGCCGTGATTGAGCGGTCGTGACCAGTCTGGCGCGCGACCCCGCTCCATCCGGCTGGACTTCCATGACGGCGGTCCCTGCAAGGACGTTCAACCAGGATATGTCGTAAGTGAGCCGCTCACCATTCTGAACCGCTTGCGTGGGTGCAGTCTCCACACCTGTCGCTGTCGCCATCTGGTCGACGAGCAACAACAGGCACGTCAGCGTACACCGAGCGAGAATGGCTGGCATGTTGACGGTCTAGAGAGAGACAGGGAATGGAACTAGGAGAGCATGGAGCGCTTCACTTCGGCCAATTCGCCCTCAACGAGGGCCCGGATCGCGGACAAGCGGTCGGCTGTTGTGGCTTCGAATCGGAGGACCAATGCCGGCTGCGTATTCGACGCCCGGATCAACCCCCACCCGTCCTCAAAGATGGCCCGCACTCCGTCAATCGTGACCACGTCACGAACGACGTCGTTGTTTGGGCCGATGGGCCGACTGGACTTCGCATAGCCGGCGAGCCGGTCCTGAACCTTTTTGACCAGCTCGAATTTGATCGAATCCGGAGTATCCACTCGAATTTCCGGCGTGACGGATGTGGCGGGCAGGTCTGCGACCAATGTGGAAAGCGGTTTGCCGGTTTTTGCCAATATCTCAACGAGGCGGCAGGAGGCATAAATCGCATCATCATAGCCAAAGTATCGATCAGCAAAAAACATATGCCCAGACATTTCTCCCGCCAGCACCGCCTTCTCGCTCTTCATTTTCGCTTTGATGAGGGAATGACCGGTCTTCCACATGATCGCGCGGCCGCCTTGCTTCGCGATGTCATCATAGAGACATTGCGACGCCTTGACCTCGGAAATAATCGTGCTGCCCGGAATCGTCCGTAAGATATCCCGGGCATAGACCACCATAAGACGATCGCCCCACAAGACGCGGCCTTGCTCGTCAATGGCGCCGATCCGATCGGCGTCTCCGTCGTAGCCGATCCCGACATCCGCCTTGTGCTGTTTGACCGCTTTGACCAAGTCGTCGAGATTTTCCAGCACCGTCGGATCAGGATGATGGTTCGGAAACCGGCCGTCCAGATCACAGTAGAGACCGGTCACGCGGCAGCCCAAAATTTCGAGCGCTTCCTTGGCGACCAATGCCGCCGCACCGTTCCCACAATCGATGACCACATGCAACCGCCCGGCATTGACGCCCTTGAAGCTGGTTCGGAGGTAGTCCAGATAGTCAGGTATGATCGTATGCTCGCTGAGCCGCCCTTGACCGGACGTGAAACTTCCCGTTTCCAGGATCCGTCGAAGCTCCACGATGGTCTCGCCATGGATGGCTTCCTTGCCCACACAGACTTTAAATCCGTTGTATTCGGCGGCATTGTGGCTGCCCGTGATCATGATGCCGCCTTGGACCGGAAGCTGGAACAGCGAGAAATAGAGCAGTGGAGACGGACAAATGCCGATGTCGATGACGTTCACGCCGCCGGCTAGCAAGCCGCTGACCAGGGATTTGAACAAGGCGGGAGAGCTCAGCCGGCCATCGCGGCCGACGGAGATGGTCTGAACACCACGTTTCTTGACATACGTGCAGTAGGCGCGACCGACCTGTTCGGCAATCGCCTCTGTCAGTTCCTCCCCCACAATGCCCCGAAGATCGTATTCTCGAAACAGTCCCATCAATGCTCCCTGGCTATCTGGCCGTCGTTCGCCCATAATCATCTTTGAAACGCACGATGTCATCTTCCCCAAGGTAAGGACCGTTCTGAACTTCAATGATGTTCAGCGTGTCCTGTCCGAAGTTTTCAAGGCGGTGTTTCGTCTCTACGGGAATCGCCGTGCTTTGCCCCACGTGCAGTTCGAACACCTCA
>DASTQY010000279.1:0-28753 GCA_035761525.1 Nitrospira sp.
ATGGTCCAAGCGCCGGTGCGGCCATGGCCGTAGGATTTATTGCAGTGTTCAAGGGAGATCGCATCCAGCGCGGCACGGCGCTAACCGGAACTCTCGAGCCAGGTGGGCACATCGGCCAAGTCGGCGGCATTCCCGACAAGATCCGTGCGGCCAAGCGGGAGGGGTACCATACGGTGCTCGTGCCACGGGGACAACTTCACACGCCCGAATGGAATCTTATCGAACTCGGGTTTCAACTCAACATATCCGTCAAGGAAGTGGACACGGTCGATGAGGCGTATCAGCTCATGACGGGCAATAGAATTTAGCGGAATGGAGAATCGTTGCGTGAGTACTCCCTGCTCCCTACATCTTGTAACTTGATCCCGTGCCGATTCGGACTCCTTCCACGATCGCCTTGAATTCTTCCGCCGTCAGCTTATGCATGCCCAAGGCGAGTCGTCGAGCCAATTCAGCCTGATCTGGAATCTGAAGCACATGCTGTAGCAATGCCTGACTCGCCTGCGGAGACCAGGTCCACCGCTTGATGCCCTGGACTCGGACAAAGCCGAATCGCGCCTCGGTCCGCAGATCATCTTTGAGAAATTCATCCAGTTTGGCAAAGTCCAACGGCGGAGGCACGATCGTAAACTCCGCACACAAGCCGGCCTTCAGCACATACACCAAACCACATGATTCAGGCGTGAGATACGTTTGCAGATTGCTTCGAATCAGCGCGGTACACAGCCCCCATAGGCCATGAGAAAGCTGCAGCTCCGCACTCTCCTCCGACGTCCGTTCGCGCAGCGCGGCCGCGATGAACAGAAAATGGCTCACGAGATGACCCTTTCCATATGAGAGTCCGCGAGCGCGGCGACCGCAGCGATGGGGTGAAGGGGAAGCTGTCAGGCCGGATGTGAGGTGAGGCTACATGACTCAGTGACGGTAGTCGTCTGAATCGTCAATCAGGTCGTCGGATTTTTCGATATAATCGACGTCTTCTTCATCGTCGTCGAGCGAGAGATCCTCTTCAATCTCTTCGTCGATTTCACTTTCACTCTCACTCTCGCCGCTGAGATCGATCTCTTCCTCACCCATCTCCTCTTCATCCAGATCCGGCTCTTTTGGCGTCATCGCCGGAGCGCCCTTCGCCGTCGTCTTCCTGATTTCCTCGTCAGGACCAACCTTTTTTACGACCGGGGGCTTGGATGGAACGGGCGCTCCACCGGCCTTCTTTGCGGGAGTCGCCTTCGGCTTGGCAGCGGACTGCTTCTTCGCCGGCTTTCTTGCTGTCTTCTTCGCGGCCTTTTTGGTCTTCGTCTTGGCGGTTTGTTTCTTCGCCGGACGCTTTTTCATCTTCGCCATCGATCTCTCTCCTCTCTCATCCACTGACACTTGATGTAATGCGGCCTCCATCTAGCATGAACGTACGTAGTCTTGCAACCAGGGGTCTGCCGCCGCGTCGTTCGGCGTGAGAGCAGCTCTGGTCGGCCTTGGGAGGGCGCTCGAGTCCTTCTCTCTGTACGGCTCTCACGGTGTGATCCACACGGTCACGACCGCCGGCACACTGTCCGCTCCCTTCATGACGTCCGGACCGGCCATATCGGTCACGACGAGAGAAAATTGATACTGTTTCCGTTCCGAGACCTTCGGCGCGATAAATGTCGCCTTGGCTTCGTTCACATTGCTCAAAATCACACGATGGCCCAGGATCTGTTTCCATTCGAAATGCAAAGGATCGCCGTCCGGATCCCGGCTTCGAAGACCGTCGAGCAGGACCAGCTCGCCGGATCTGGCGTGCAGCTCCTTAGCCACTTCAGCGATAGGCGGGCGATTGGGTTCTTCATCGCCTTGAACGATCACCTCGACCGCGCCGGCCTTTCCACTATTTTCCACAGTGACGATCGCCTTGCCGCCGCCAATAACCTGCAAGACTCCCGTGGCATCAACGGACACGATTCGTTCATCCGAAGAATGAAACCGGCTGCCTGTGCTCGATCCGGAGAGCGGACGCCACACTCCGTCGCTGAACTGCCCAATGACCGGAACGACGATCCGCCTGCCGGCTTGTTGCATTTTCCAAGGTTTCTCGACTGCAAATTCGATCGTTTGCAGTTCAGCAGTCGTCTCCACCGCGACGACCACTTCGTCGAACTCTTCGTGACTGTCTAACCGGCCTCTGACGACCTCTCCCACCGCCAGTAGCCGCATCGTGCCCAGCGCATCGGAGGGCACAAGGACCGTTCCTGCAAAAGGAGAGCCACCTGTCATCGGCTTAAACGGAGCAGGATGAGCTTGATGGGACGCCAGAGGTTCTTCATCCGGGCGGTACCAATAATAGTGGATCGTTCGCAGATTGAACTCCTTCCCCACAAACACCTCAACAGTGACAGGTCGGCCTGCCTGCAATGTCGCGCCCTGGGAAGGCGATGTGAGGGTGAGCGCCCCAACTGATTGTCCGCTTACCGCGCTCAAGACCACAAGAAACAAGACGATCGCGATCGATCGGCACATCTGGCCACCTCCGGAATGAGGCGGAAGAATCGTACAATCCAGCCGCTGCGTCAAGCCTGGCAACGCAAGAATATCGCCCTGTTGACGACTACTTCCCTGCTTGACCTGCGTGGTAGAATGATTATCAGGAGTAAAGAACATGACAATCGCCTTCTTCAGACGCACCCTCGTTGCAATGGTGGCCATGCTGTCCCTGACTGCCTGGCCCACTACCGCCACGCCTCCCTACACGGCCATCATCATCGATAGCGGTTCACCATATTTTGTTCCCAAATCAGCCACAGTCTCGACCGGTGCGCCCATTCGATGGGAGAATCCCACGCCGACCGAGCATACCGTCACGCACGTCGGCTGTTTAGAGGACGGAGCGGGTTGTGCCTTTGATTCAGGTCTTGTTCTCCCGAACGATTCCTATACGCATCCGGGCCTCGCCCCCGGGAAGTATCAATACATCTGCCGCATCCATCCAATCATGCACGGAACCATCATCGTGACGGACTCCACTCCAGGGCCTTCTCAACTATAATCCCGCCACGGCGCCTGGGTTCTTGCACGAAAACGATCCGCTCGTGTACGCTTCCCGCGCGTATCGAGGACCACCATGAAGCCAGCTGTCGCTGTCCACGAACCTCGCCATCTAAGTGGAGAAACCCTCAACCTGCTGGCCTGGCACATTCCCGATTTGATTGCCTATCAACATCATGCCGATGAATGGTGGTTTGCCCCTCTCGACGACAATCTTCCCATTGTGCGGTTGAACCGCACTGGGCTCGAGATGCTCAAGGCCATGAACGGCCACACGACCGTCCGCACCCTGATCGACCGGTACGGCTCAAGAATCTGCGGGCCGGACGGCCAACCAGGACAGTGGCATCTCGAACGGTGGGCCTTACCTAACTTTTCGTTGTGCTATTACGGGACAGAGCCTCCCGGCGGGCACCGGCATAAGGCCAAATGGGATGTCCTCCTGCAGCAGATACGCGAAGGGTGGTCCGGACAAGAGGGGTTCGAGGGTGAAGAACATTTGCAAGATTTCCATGTGCACGACCTGAAAGACAGCGCTGGGGATGACGGGCATTTCGACCTGATTGAAACGACCGTGTCCCACCTGTTTCGCGAACCCAACGAAGCCTTGAACGGCCTGACCTATGGCAGGCTGGTGATGCAAAAACTCCGGCGCCTCGGTTGGTTTAATCCGAAACCGCAGGTCATCGTCGAAGTGGGCGGCGGCCTCGGTTATGTCGCCCGTGAACTCGGCAAAGAATTGTTGCCGTTTGAAAGGCAGAGTATCAAGTACTGTTCGGTTGATATTACGGCACCATTTTTACAGCTCCAACTCTCCCGCGCGAGAGCGGGTGGCTGGCAGTGCGCCGGCACCCAGGCGAACGGAGAATGGCTGCCTTTCAAGGATAATTCCGTCGATCTGGTCATCGACAACGAAAACATGGCCGACATGACGCCTGTCAAACTGACGAAGCAAGAATTACTGACAGGCACCGGCGCTACCGCGCCACATCAGGAGGCGCTGGATTGGATCAGGCGCGTTCGTCTTCCCATCGGCAAGGACCTGCCGGACGACGTCATCTTCAACCTGGGTCCTTTTCGATTCGTCGGTGAGCTGTGGCGCGTGCTGAAACCGGGCGGACGAGCTTTCCTGACCGAGTTTGGCATCGAAGATGGCTGGCCGGCGCCGGTCAAACTCCCCGGACATACCGAATATGAAGTCCAATACAGCCATCTGCGGCAGGCTGTCCGATGGCTCGGGTTTCAAGAACAGTATGTACCGCTCCCACAATTCTTGGCTATGAAACCGGACACGAAAGTCTTGTGCACCGGGGCCGCGTATACGATCCAACGGTTTTGCCAGGCGATGAACAAGCCTTTCGTCGTGCGCGCCTATACGGAACAGGAACTGAAGCATGCGTTGGGCGATCTGCTTCCTAAGTTTCAAGGCACACATTACCATGACGTGGCAGACCCGGCCTGGTTCGGCCTCATCGATTTCAAAGTGCTGTTATTGGAGAAACCAGGCGGGGCGCCAAAACCAACCTTTACCGAAACCAAAGGTTATCGCTGGTACAGTCAGCGGTGATGCGGACCAACTGCCCTTCCTGCTGGGGAATAGCCCCGTATCTGAAGACTGTACCTCCTTTAGTCGCACCAAGAAAGGGAGGGTCAGTCTGGCCAGTGCTTGTGGGAACGCGGCACAGCAGACCAATCGTATATCCAGGGAGGCGGGTGGTCGTTCATGCGCGTACGTTCGAACTCATCCGCGGTCCATTGAAGCACGTTTAATCTCTCGAATGTCGCGTAGCCAGTTCGATGAGTACCCCTTCACGTAATCCACGATCACTCACGAGACATTCGCGTTCGCCCAGGATGTCCATCACCGTCCGGAGGATGATGGCTCCGGCCGCAATCACATCTTCGCGGTTTTTTTCCAACCCCGGCATGCCGATTCGGGCTGCTTTGCTTCGGCTCAGCAGGTGCTGCTCGAGGTCGGTGATTGTATTCAACCCCAGCCGATAATTATGAATCCTTGCTGCATCATAGGCAGGAAGCTGCAGCGCCATGGCCGCCAAGGAGGTGACCGTCCCGGCGGTTCCAACAAACGTGAGGCCAGTCCCTCGCGGCATTGCAGCCAACACCACGGTTGTTTCTCTTCGTATCCAAGCACGTGCCTGCTCTATCTCGTGTCTAGTCGGCGGATCATGATGCAAGAGACGTTCGGAAAGCCGGACGACGCCGATATCGATCGAGTCCACGACGGGCGGCTGCCCCTGCCGTGCCAGGATGAATTCTGTACTTCCGCCGCCGATATCCAGCGCGAGGACGTCTTTGATGTCTTCGGGCAGGCCCGAACGGATGCCGAGCATCGTCCGGCGCGCTTCTTCATCGCCGCTGAGAATTTCGACTTCCAAGCCTGCTTCGGATATGACTCGATTCAGAAACTCCTGCTTGTTAGCAGCATCTCGGACAGCGCTCGTCGCCACCGCAACTTGTGCATCGACACTGTAGCGCTCGATAGTGGCCCGCCAGTCTTTCAGACATTGAATGACCCGATCTACGGCCTCACGTTTCAATCGTTTCGATTGATCGACGCCTTCTCCCAATCGGAGAATTCGGCGCTCGGAGCACAGTTCATTCAGGTGGTTATTGGCAGGCAGGTCGGCAATCAAGAGTCGGCAGGTCAGCGTTCCGATATCGATGCCGGCGAGACGCTTCGAGGTCATTCTGCGTCGCGGATTTCCTGCATCTCAGCTTCCAGTTTGCCGCTCGTTGCTTTCAGCTGATGGATGTCTTTGACGAGTCGGGCAATCTCCGTGTCATAAAGGACGCGTTCCACCGGTTCACCCGCCTCACGAAGACTGACCGCGCGCTCGCCGACATCACGATACAACTCCTTCAACTGCTGGTCGATCCTTCTGACCTCGAGGCGCAGGCGCAACAGTTCGCTCTCTTCAAGCGCGCGGTTGGCCGCTTGCGCGGTTCCCAACCGCAGTGTGGTCAACCCGGTTTTCAAGTCATGTTTTAGTCGTTGCAGCAACCCCATCTTCGCTTCCTCTCATACACAGGGATCGGTTCTCTTTTCAGGATGATAATAGGATGCCCAAGACGAAGCTCGGAACAGAGGAGACACCGTCTCCCCCCTTCAAGGTCTACCATCTAGGGAGCCGGCGACCATCCACCTTGTCTGCCCATGCTCAACTCACCGATCCCAACTCCAACTTTTTCTCCCACTTCCGGAGCATCGCCTCCTTGATGCCTTGATGAGCGGACGCACCGAGCTGTGGATCCTGCTTCAACAAAGAGAAGGCTTCCAGCCTCGCCTGCTGCAAGAGGTCGCCATCCCGTACGATGTTGGCAACGCGAAATTCGGGCATTCCCCATTGGCGAAAACCAAAAAATTCCCCCGGCCCCCGGATCCGTAAATCCTCTTCTGCGATCACGAACCCATCGTTCGAACGCACCAACGCCTCGAGCCGCTCCTTGACCAGTGACGCCGACTCTTGATTCCCCGTCGAACGCTTACCGGGCAATGTCTTGTTGCGTCCCATCGTAGCCGCCATCAGCAGGCAATAGGATTGGTAACCAGCGCGTCCTACTCGTCCTCGCAATTGATGCAGCTGCGCAAGCCCAAATCGCTCGGCGTGCTCGATCATCATGACGGTTGCATTCGGCACGTCAACACCGACCTCAATGACAGTCGTCGCCACGAGTACTTGAATCTTACCGCGGGTAAAGTCGGCCATGACCGATTCCTTGTCCGCTTGCTTCATCCGCCCATGCAGGACGCCAACTCGATAATCTTTGAGTTCTCCCTCCTGCAATTGCTCCGCTCCCTGGATGGCGGCCTGCAAATCGGTTTTCTCCGACTCCTCGACGAGCGGATACACCACGTACGCTTGCCGTTTATTCTGCAGCTCGTCCCGGAGGATCTGGTAAGCGCGGCGCCGTTGCGCCTCGCCGAAAAGAAACGTACGCACGGGCTTCCGGCCGGGAGGCAGCGTGTGGATAATCGACACGTCAAGGTCCCCATAGACGGTCATTGCCAGCGTGCGAGGAATGGGGGTGGCGGTCAACACAACCACGTCCGGCCCGTAGCCCTTCTCGATCAGCGTTTTGCGTTGCAGCACGCCGAACTTATGTTGTTCATCCACGACCGCCAATCCCAAACTTTTGAACGCGACGCCCTTCTGAATCAAGGCGTGCGTGCCGATAGCGACTTGGATGTGCCCAGATGCCAGGCCCGCGATTTGGTTTTTTTTCGTCGCCGCTTTGTCACTGCCTCGAAGCAGCGCCGTGTTGACACCAAGAGTGCGCAAAAGAGGGCTGAGATTCCGGTAGTGCTGTTCAGCGAGAATTTCTGTGGGGGCCATCAGTGCCGTCTGATACCCCGATCCGCAGGCGAGAACCATCGCATGCAGGGCCACAACTGTTTTCCCAGACCCTACGTCGCCTTGCACCAAGCGATTCATCGGACGCGGCGCAATCATGTCGCGGAAGATTTCCCGGATGACTTGGTCCTGAGCGGTGGTCAGCTTAAAGGGAAGAACACGTCCCAGCTTGTCCAAAAGTGGAGAGCGAGGATTAAAATGCAGCCCCTTCTTTTCTACTTGGACGGACCGTTGTCTCGCAGCCAAAGCCACCTGCAGCAGAAACAGTTCCTCGAACGCCAGTCGGCGATGGACCGGTGATATTCCCTGGTCGAGCGCGGCCAGGTCGGCGCCGGCCTTTGGAAAATGGACCTGGGCTACCGCCTCCTGAACAGGCATCAATCGTTGGCGGGCGCGGACAGGCACCGGCAAGATATCTTTCAGGTCGGCCGCATGCTCGTCCACCAATCCTCTCATGAGCACGCGCATCTGACGGGACGTCCACCCTTTGGTTTCATGGTAAATGGGCACAATGCGCCCCACGTGCAACGTCGACTCGGTGCCTTCTCCAACGACTTCGTACTGCGAAACGTCCAACCTCGGCACCATCCAGCCCTGCCGGCCGGCAATGACGCGCCCGCTCATCATGATCGACTTTCCGATGGCAAATGTCTGCTCCAGGTACGGCTGATTGAAAAACACCGCCTGCAGGCGCCCAGTTTGATCCTCCAAGCCTATTTCCAAGACTGTAAAGCGTCTGTTCCTTGTCCGTTTGGCTGAATTCTTGACCACCGTGCCGAAAACCGCTGCCACCATGCCCGGAACCAATTGGCCGATGGGCGTCATCACCGAACGATCTTCATAGCGCCACGGCACAGTCCAGAGCGCATCTTCGACGGTCTCGATGCCTAACCGTTGCAAGGTCGCGCCGCGTTGTGGGCCGACGCCCTTCGCGAATCGAATCGGCACAGCCCAGATATCTCGTGTCGCTTTGGAAGGTGGCGGTTGCGGCACCGTAAGCGGTTCCAGCTCCTCCCAGGTGCGGCTCTGATCTCCCGCCGCCTCCCGCAACGCCCTCAAAATAGCGGCAGCCTCTCGTAACCGGCGCTGCTGCTCCTCGAGAGTGAAGCGCTGGTGATCCTCCTCGAACAGTGCGCGCAGTTTTAGCAGCGCGGATTGTATAGATTTCGGATAGACCTGATGTGACAGCGCATGGAGAATTTGCGATGAGACGAAGGTACTGAGATTCTTGACGGTGGGCAGGCGGGCAAACGCGTCGCGACTGGCGAATTCGATTGGACGTGCGAGACGGTCCAACCATTGCTGAAACTGGGCCATGGCTTCAGCCGACCGGTGAAAGACCATTGCTGTGCGTTGATGACGTGAATTGGAGCAGTATCGCAGGGGTAGAACTTGCTTTAAGGACAGTCACAAGGCCCAACCGTCTCACGCGCCCAACCCCGACCCGCCAAGATCCGTGCCTCCCGCGCGAGGCAGCAGCATCTGCGAATATGGCGCCATTCTCCTTCAGGGGACGAGGCGAGAACGAGGCTAGGTGAAAAGCGCCTCTCGTGCCTGGGTTGGTGGGCGAGAAGAACGGCTGTTTCACTATTCTGCTCGGCTCGGAGGAGCGCCACATTGGGCGAGATGGTATCACAGCCCCTCTTCCCCGCTCAACGAGAGCCGTGCGTGGCTGCGATCCCGAACCCTGTAGAATTCCTTACTTTTCTTTGGCGTGCGTTCAGCCTGGTGCTAGACTGGCGACAAGGTTAAAGACGCCCCATGTACCGCCGGAATATTTCCTACGTCCTCTATCCGATTGCAGCCGTACTCGGTTTGGTTATTGTCTATCAGTCGATCGTCAAGCCGACGTATATCTCTCCGCTGGCGGCGCCGCACCGGGATCAGGGACCGCCTGAGACGGAAAAATCGTCTCCCGTGCCGTTGGTGGAACCGCTGATCGAGGAGCCTCACGTCCCTGCTCCAAAACAATTGCGAGTCCTCGAGGCGCCCGGCGTGCCGGAGCCCAAACACCGGGGCTCGTTGGAAACCATCCTGGAGGAAATCGAAAAAGGCCACCTCAAAGAAGCTGAGGCCGCATTAATCCACCTTCCCACCACGCTTGCGCACGATTCCCGCATCTACGCAGCAGTCCTCTGGAACAATCTCGGCATCGAACAAGAAAAACTCGAGGGCACTAAGGGCTCGCTCAAGACATTCAAAAAAGCCGCATCCCTGGATCCGAAGAATTCCACCATCCAGTTAAACCTGGCTCACGCCTATTGGGAACAGCGCGACCCGGCCATGAGCCAGGATTTCTTGGAGCGGCTGATCGCCCTCGCGCCGCAGGAACCTTTTCCGCACTTGGCCTTAGCGGAGTTGCTTCATGAACGGGGCCGTCTGAGTGAAGCGGCGCGACACCTCGACCAGGCTGCTGAACGGCTGGCAAGGGATCCGTCCATGCAATCGTATCTCCAGACGGTGACATCGAAGATGCGGCGCACCGACGAAATGGATAGCCGGCTGTCGAGCCGCGACGGCGCTCATTTCACGGTCAAGTATGACGGAGAAACGGATCAAGCCACCTGGACGGTGGTCCTGGATGTACTGGAGGAGGCCTACCGTGAGATCGGTCAAAAGTTTGGTCACTTCCCTGCAAAGACCATTGTGGTGGTCCTGCATCCGAGAGCGACCTTTCAAGGCGCGACGGGAAGTCCCGCCTGGGCCGATGGACTGTTTGATCCGGTGCTCGGGCGCATTCATGTACCGACACAAAGTGCGCTGGAGGATCGCGCCTGGCTCAAGCGGGTGCTCCGGCATGAATTTGTTCATGCACTACTGCACGATCAACAGGGACTCAACCACCATGCCATTCCAACCTGGCTCAATGAAGGACTGGCCATGCAGCTTTCCAGCGACCATTGGGAGGACGTGGACCAGCTTCATCAGCAACAGCTGTCGATCATTCCCTTAACGGCGTTAGAAGGCAGTTGGGGGGAATTTCCGAGTGAGGCGGCGTCGGTGGCTTATCTCGAGGCTGAGTCGGCAGCAGGCTATTTGATCAATCGCTATGGCATGCACCAGGTGCAACAGTTGCTGGCCAGGCTCAAGCAAAAACAAAGCTTGCCCGCGGCGATTCATGCTCAACTGTCGGTGTCCTACGAGCAGTTTCAATCCCGTTGGATGGCGCATCTGCACGAGGGACGACCGAGGGGATAGCAGATCGACCTCCCTGAGGCGTCCTACCTGCCGTTTCATCCGAGCGTTCCGGCACGGCGGACTGCTCGATTTCCTCTTCCGGAACGACCTTGTCTTCCCACAATAATCGGCGGCCGGCCTGATCAGGCATCATGATCCGGAAATCGATATCTCGAGGTGCGGCACCGGTCACACCGATGACGCTCCGGCCGATGCGCTCGATCCGAACTGTCGACGCCTCGGTGGAAAATTCATCGGACCACATGAGTTGTCCCGTTTCGGGATGACGCGCTCGCAGCACGAAGTACGGCTGTCCGGTCACCTTTGTAGAGCTCGCGATCCTCGTCACTGCAGCTCGTGGCTGAACGTGCGCCATTACTTGATGTGTGGTTGCTTCTGGATGATCTCCAATGGTCAGATTCAGGCGGCCTTCCCACAGAAAATGCCCGTTCGCGGCATCATAGACACGAAGAGTGAACTCGGAAAGACTCCCTGCCCCAAGGCCGACCCCCCCGGCAAAGATGCGCGTTTTAGGGTGGCTGGTGGGTGGTCCGTCATCTTTGATGTCCAGTTCGTAGGTTTCTGCTGTGAGGACTTCGCCAGACTGTGCATCATAAGTCTTGACGGTGATTGATGAGGTCTCGTCGTCCTGAAAGCCAAATCCCGCCGCAACGACCGTCCGGGCATGCCCCGCTGCCATGGACGGATTTTCCGTCGTCCCAGCCGTAGCCGGAACAGGTCCCACCTCAAAGAATGTCAGGAAAATCGCGAGAGAAAACAGGTGCTGCAGGCAAGCTCGAATGGAGAGACGGGAGGTAGACCGCATGCGTGTTCTCCTGACGCGTGGTCTCGTTATCTGGGCCGACTATGACAGGATCCCTGGCAAGGTGACATTCCTCTCTGTGGGGAGACAATCCCCCAAAAGTGGGTGTCCCCAGGATGGATGATGGAGGACATGGATCGGCGGAGCTTCGAGACGACTGAGTGGAATTCGTCGTCTAATCCGGCCTCTTCAAAGGCACTTCGCCGAAGAGACGGTATCGATAGCGTGCGACGAGCCGGTAGGCAAGGTAGGCAAAAGGCTTCACAAGTGGAAAGGAAAGGAACCTGGCCAGCGGATGCCCCCCCTTTAATCCGGGCAGCAAAGGAAGAAACGCATCGAGTCCTGTGGCAATGGTTCGATCAGGATGGACGAGAAACGCGACAGGTGGCCGGCCCGGCCTGTAGTGGGCTCCCAGGACTTGCTTGGCTTCTTCGCTCTGATACGGGATCAGACGAACTTCGTCGGCTTGGCTCTCCTCACGGAGTTGCTCCAGGCCGTTCTTGGCCGCCACGCACATCCGGCATTGACCGTCATAGACAAGCAGGCTCTGGCCTGACTGCTTCGAGAAGGGTTCTGTCATAGGCCCCTCAGCGACCCCGTTGCCCGTTCGATGCGCGACCGGTATGATCCGGTCATGCGCCTTCGGGTGATCCTGGCGGCCACGCTCCTGTCTGTCAGCGTTATTGGCGTATCAACAATAGGGTTGGCTTTCTCGCCCGAACTGCCATCAACGGCTTACCTACTATGGTGGCTCTTTCTCGTGTTGATTCCGCTGGTTCTCGCCAGCTTTGTGATGCTGGGATGGACTTGGCCCTCCATGGCTTGCGTGGTCTACGGCACCATTGGATTGGCTATCGATCTGTCCACGCTCGTGCCGCTCCTCGGAAGGCTGCACGAATCGAGTCTCAAGGTCGTCCTCAGTACACTCAGCGGGAGCGCGAATTTGTTGCTGATCGTGTTCGGTGGCCGTGCCTTTTGGGCCGCCCTCGAAGAACTGCGGCCTCCAGAATCCCGCCCTCCCAGTCCTCCTTCCCCTTCTTCATCTTGACCGGCCTGACCGAATCGAATCCTGCGGCCTTCAGCCAGGCGCTCGTTTCGCCCACCGTGTAGGTATTCCCCCCCTCGGTGAAGAGCAGCATGGACACGGCAAACAGAGTGGCTTCTTCGGGAAACAATCCCTCCCGGTCGTGCAGGAAGGCATCTTGAATCACGAGACGGCCGCCATCGGCCAGGGCCGCCTTGGCGCGGCGAAACACATCCTGATTCTGCTCGGGCGAATAAATGTGCAGGACATTCGAATACCAAATCACATCGAATGGACCCGGAATATCGTCTGTCAACAAATCCAGCGGCATGTACGACAGCCGGGCGCCGGCCTTGTGGGTCGCTGCGATTTCCTTTGCCACTTCCAACGCTGCAGGACGGTCGCACACAGTCGCACGAAGGCGGGGATGCTTCGCCAAAAAGGCCATGGCATAGGTTCCTGGCCCTCCTCCCAAATCGAGTAACGTGTTGACACCTTTCAAGGGAAGTTGGGCGGCAATCATAGGTGCCGTTTCCAACGTGCGATAATGCATGGCCCATGTAAACCGCCGGCGGTAATCGGGCTCTTCCGGTTCATCCTTGTCCAGAGGTTCACCGGTCTTGACCGACTCGAGCAGCCGCAACCAATCAGACCAGTGATTCGTGATGAGGTCGAGATAACTGCCGCGATAATTGGGATCATCGGCATTCAGCGCGGTTGCCGCCAAAGGGCTATTGCGATACCTATTGCCCTGTTTGTACAGCAATCCCG
Source organism: Nitrospira sp. (assembly GCA_035761525.1). GTDB lineage: Bacteria > Nitrospirota > Nitrospiria > Nitrospirales > Nitrospiraceae > Nitrospira_C. The sequence goes on from DASTQY010000279.1 coordinate 13,187, forward strand.
CCATGGCGAGATTTCGGCAGAGGATGGACAGTCCCCGCTCGCTCACTTTCATCTCGCGCGCGAGATCGGGGAGCAGCCAGGTGGTGTTGCCGATTACGGTAAACACCTTCAGTTCAAGAGCAGCCAGGATGACACGCGGCAAGCGATACGCCGACAAGGCGTCCCGAAACTCATCGAACGTTTTGATCGGTTGTCTCACGCCGCTCCGCCGATCTGCCGGCAGCACCAGCGCATGAGGTCCTGAACCTTGGACAAGTTCTCGAGATCAACCTGGCGCTCGAAGGTGACCGCCACGTACTCCTCATTCATCTCGGTTTGCTCGGAAAAACCGGACTGGAGCAGCAAGGGACGGTATTTTGAAACTGCCGGTTGGATGAAGTACTTCGCTTGCTTGGCAACTTCGTCCGTGCCCAAATCTTCCGGCGTGCCCTCCGACATCAAGCTCATCACATCGTCCATCGCGACGCCATACTGACAGAGCAGCTTGCCTTCCGGCGTGATCTCGAGCAGCCAGCCGTCCTGGCCGAGATCGAGAGCGAGGGGGCCGTCTGGTTCGAGCTCGTAGAGCTGTGGAAAGGCCTTCGACAACGTGCTGCGTGCCTCGGTCCATCGAGGCGACTTCATGTCATTCATCCGTGAGATTCCTTACGAGCGGCAGTCGTCGGTTTTTCGGCGGAAAGCCGTTGGCGGAGACCCTCGAGCCGTTTCGTATTCTCTCCGAGTTTAGGCAAATGATACTTGCGGTCCATCTCCACAACCCGCTCGAGCAATTGCGCCGCTTCCTGGAATCGGCCCATCGCCTCATAGCAGTCGGCAAGAACATACCGCGCACCACCGGTACGCAGTTCATCCTGCGAGCGTTCGGCAATAGACTGGCTGGTCTGACAGCAAGCGATCGCGTCGTCAAAGCGTTGTTGCAGCAAAAAGGTCCGCGCCAACATGCGCCAGGCATCCGCGACGCCCCCATCGTTGCCCAGTCTCCGCATCAAGACCAACGACTTCTCGTAATGGGCAATCGCCTCGTTAAACTCTCCTTTTTCCCTCGCAATCAACCCTAAATCCGAAAACAGGACAGCTTTCGAGGCCTCGTCCTGCGTCTTGGTCATGAGATCGAGTGCTTCCAGGTAGTACGCTCGGGCCCGGTCCCACTCCCCTGCATCTGCGCGCAGATTTCCCAAGTTGGCCAGGGTTGTCCCGATACCCTTCTCATCGCCGAAAATTTTTTGTAGCTCGAGGACTTCCTGGTAATAATTCTGTGCCGCCTCGCGACGACCGCTCACGGCACAAATATTACCCAAATTGCCCAGCGTTGCCGCCAGCGCACGTTGATCACCGGTGAGGCGGTCGCATTCAAGAGCCTTGGCGTAGCACGTATAGGCCTCGGTGTAGTGACCGCGGCCGAAATGCTCATTGCCCTGGCGGTTCAATTCTTCGGACAGACCATTTTTCAGTATCATGACTTGCCGGAGGCGGTCCCTGCGAGACTTTCAGCCATTATCCTTTCGGCATCCAGAGGTTGCAGAATCAACTCTAGGCCAGGGCTTTTTCAACGGCCGCCTTGGCGCCTGTGATGATGGACGTCCCATCGCCCACCAACACAGCGTCGAAATTATACTTGAGGAGACGTCGGAGCCCTTCTTTCGCTTTGACGACATCGTGGTATTTTTCTCCAGGCAACATGGTGAGCGCTCCCGGAGGCTTGCCAATCAATGCATCACCGACGATGAGCACCCCCTTGCCCTGCTGAATGAACAGGGCCGATTCGCCGGCCGACTTTTGATCCAATAAATGAATGACCCAGATCCCGCCGGGGAGTAGCTCGCCGTCTTTGAATGTTCTAGTCGGCTTCAGATCCATCTGGGGAGCATCAGCATCCGGCACGAACAACTGGCACCCGAAATCTCCCCGACACACTTGAGCCTCTCGTGCGTGATCACGATTCGTCACGATAATGTAGTCGAGCCGGCCCTCCCTACGGATCACTGTCGTGGCCTCCGCCGTCAAAGGCGGCGGGTCAACCAGAATCCTGTGTTCTCCGACGGTGAGAAACAGGCCATTGAAATTGAGCTGCTTCTCTTCGGAAAACCAGGACCATTGCCAGATGCCAGGACAAATTGGTTTCATGAAGGATGTTCGCCGATAGGCCGAATCAAGGACACAGGCGTTTTACAAAGCTGTCACGGCGTCTTTGATCGTCTTCGTAACTTTTGTGAGGACGCTGGATTCATGAGGCAGATCGATGATGTCGTCCTCCGGGACCGTGATGAATTTTCGATTGGCTCCCTTGGTCAGAGAAATCAGGAACATGCTGTTCGAGGGCGTGACAGGGATCACGACTTGCACCTGCTGATCTATACCCTTCACGAGTTCAAGAAACTTCTGTTTTCCCTCTTCAATCTCATCCATTCTTTCTCTTCCTTTTCTCCGTCATCCTCGGCCGCCCATGCGCGATGGCTGAGAACTCTCAACCTGCGCGCCTGACCGAGCACCAACCTTAACAATTCGATAGTGTTTGGTGTGCCGCGGTCGGCGAGCAGAGAACGTCCCAGCCGTCACGCTCCTCACATCTTGTTACCGCCATCCGCCGCCAACAACTTCTCGACCTCAGCAATAATGACGTCTGAACCGGCCAGCTCCATATTGCCGACCCGCTGCCAGCGGATGACGCCCTGCTGATCGATGACATACACATTGGGAATGAACTTCCCCCCGCCGTACATTTTGTCTGTGACCTTGCCGGGGTCCAGAAGATACGGATACGTCACCTTCACAGGGAACGCGGAAAGAAACTCGCCGACGTCTTTTTTGGAATTTCCGGATGAATTCACTCCGATGACTGCCACATTCTTACCCTGCGTCGCCTCGTACACCTTTTGGAGATTCGTGCCCTGCATCATGCAGGGATCGCAGATGTGGAAGAGGCCAAGGACGATCACCTTTCCCTTGTTCGCTTCCAAGGAGACCGGCTCGCCGGTAATGGCATTCAGGGCAAACGAAGGCGCTCTCTCCCCGACCTTGAAAAACCCGGCTGCCAACAGCAGATGAGCGGTGAGCACAGGACATAAAAGGACACTTAATATGACCCAACGACGTTTCATGCGGACCTCCATTCTCGAATCCTGCAGGAGTGTCGAGTTCGACTGCACAGCATTCTTCTCGCCGGCTATCCTACCATGCGATTTTTTTCTGGAGCAACGGCAGTGGTCCGGCAAGAATGCCTTGCCTACCGGATGGATTGCAGGTGTTCAACAATACCAACAGCAAGGCAGCGGGGAGCGCGGAGCCGAAGCATACTCTTTTCGGTATGTTGAGTATCCAAGCGAGGCGAGAACGTGAGCCGGTGAAAGGCGCGTCTCGGCGCGCGGGGGCTGGGTGGGTGAGAAAGCGGTCGTTTTCAACACCTGCTAGTGACGTTCGAGCAAGGGGGTGATCAAGCGGGGCAGGTCGACGACGTCCCTGCCAAAATGCAAGCGATAGCAGGAAGCCCGCTGCACCAGCTTCGAAAGAACCTGAAACTCCTGTGCCGCCGTGTCGGCATCGTGCCTGTAGGCCTCACGTCGAACGAGCGCTTCGAGCGCCAGGCTTTTGGCCAGGGGCTCGAGGCAACTGTGAGACATGTTCGTGACTTGAAGATACAGAATCATGGCCGGCTCGCATGAGCGTCCCCGGGACCCCGGATACACATCTTCCGTATGAAATGATTTTCGGTATGCACCCTGCCGTAAGAGCCCAAGCCCGGCGGTCCGTAACTCGGGAAACATCTCGATGGTGTGGTCCGTCACATCGATGTTCACAGAAGCCCCCAGCAATAGTTGCATTGGACCGTGATCCTGCAACAGCGAAATATCGTCCCCCAGGTAGCGGTATCCGGAACGGAGCAAAGACAGCATGGCGGTCGTCTTTCCGCATCCATTGGGCCCGTGAAGCAGCACCCCTGTGCCCCGAAATTCTAGCGCCGCCGCAGGCAGTGGAAATGTATTCTTGCTCTTCAGCAACTCGATCATCGTGTAATGGAAAAATGTTTCCAGTCGGTCAGGCCCCATCGTCTCGGGACAATAAAAATGGCCGGATGCCGCACTGCGGTTTCGGTCTATTAGCAGTACGCCGTAATCCCGGACATCCACCACCAGACGCTCCCCGTCGCGATACACGTCGCATTGCCAGAGAGCGCGGAGTGAATTGCCCAGCGCTGGCATGGTACCGGAAAACACTCGTCTGGCGCCGGCCGAGAGAGAGACGGGAACGGCTTCGCGGCTGCTTACCTGCTCAAAGTGGGCGGTCAATGAGACGTCCCCTTTCACGTCCCCACAGTCGACAGTGCGAATCCATGCGGCGAGTGAGGACGACAAGGACGCCGAGGAGCTGCAGAAGCGGAAAGTGATGCCATGAAATGAGAACCGGTATTCACGTGAATCGACCGTGGTCGTACTCTCGGCTCTGAGACCCATCACAAGCTGCGACACGTAGCCTCCTTCCATTGGACTCTACCGGCCTGGCCCATCCGATCGATGAAGAAGCCCGTCATGGCTCCATTGCACGACACAGGCGATCATCTGTTCACGCAGGTCACCAACATGCGATTCCAATCGTGCAGAGACCACATGATGGATCTGCTCGAGAGTAGCCGTTCCCGTACAGTGCTCCCACAGGGCGGTCCCGACCGCGTTGAGCCGGAAGGATTGGCCCGTTACCAGATCTAACAGCACAGTCTCACCCTCCAGAACCACGCCCTGGACATTCGGATTTTTCGTCGGCGCGAGGTGCAAGATTCTGCTCCAATCCGGCTTGTGGTCTCCATCGCTCGAGAGGACTGGTATCCAGTTTTGGGGGCCTTCTCCCTCCATGAACGGCAACAGGGGTGGCGTCGACATATGCCTGGGCGGCCTGCACCACATACTGATTCTCTCCGACGGTTCTCGACGGCCCAGACTAATCCTCTAGATGCTATATTCACAGCTCCCTAAAAGCTGGGCGCAATCCCCTACTTTCGTAGAGGCCCATGTGCTGAGAAAGAAAAATGAGGCTGGCGACTCTCTTACGAGGAGCGCTCGAAAAGGCCGAGTTGGAATTCTTCAGCCCGGGTAAAGGAAATGGGGTACTGCTCGGTGAAACAAGCGTTGCAGTAATGATCGGGGGCACCGGGGGCGGATTTAAGCATCCCGTCGAGACTGAGATAGGCTAAGCTGTCCGCCGTGATGTACTTGCGTATTTCCTCGGCGGAATGACTGGAAGCGATGAGTTCCTTTTTCGTCGGCGTGTCGATCCCGTAGAAGCATGGTGAAATGATCGGTGGAGAACTGATCCGCATGTGCACTTCCTTCGCGCCGGCCTGGCGGATCATCTTCACAATCTTGCGGCTGGTGGTCCCCCGTACCAGGGAATCGTCAACGACGACGACCCGCTTGCCGTGGAGCACCTCCGGCACCGCATTCAGCTTGACCTTGACGCCGAAATGCCTGATGGACTGCTCCGGTTCGATGAACGTGCGTCCAACGTAATGGTTTCGGATTAATCCGGTCTCAAACGGAATGCCCGCCCCTTCGCTATAACCTAACGCGGCCGGCACGCCGGAGTCCGGCACCGGTATCACGAGGTCAGCCGGCACCCATGACTCCTGAGCCAGTTGACGTCCCAACGCTTTCCGAGTCGCATACACCGCGTTGGCGCCGAAAATTTTGCTATCAGGCCTGGCGAAATAGACGTACTCGAAGATGCACATTGCCGGCTGCACCGCGGAAAACGGTTTGTAACTCTTCACACCATTTTCATTAAGGACGACAAGTTCACCCGGCTCGATTTCCCGGACGATCTCCGCATCCAATAAATCGAATGCACAGGTCTCCGAGGCAACCAAGTACGTGTCCCGCAGTCGCCCCAGCGATAGCGGCCTGAAGCCATGTGGATCCCGCGCCGCGATGATTCCCTCGTCCGTCAGCAGTACAACGGAGAATGCGCCGCGGACTTGGCTCAGAGCGTCGATGACGCGGGCCAACAACGTGTCGGCTCGTGAATGGGCGATGAGGTGAATGATGACTTCGCTGTCTGAGGTTGATTGGAAGATCGCGCCGTATGCTTCGAGTTCGTTGCGAAGTACCTGGGCATTGATCAGATTGCCGTTGTGCGCCAAGGCGAGATTGCCGAACGCGAAATTCACCGTAAGCGGCTGAACGTTCTTGAGGTCCTGGCCGCCGGCCGTGGAATATCGATTGTGGCCAATCGCCATCGATCCGGTGAGATTTTTGAGTGTCTGCGTGTTGTAGATGTCGGCCACGAGGCCCATGCCCTTGTGCACATGAAAATGGTCGCCGTCCGCAGACACGATGCCGGAGGCCTCTTGCCCGCGGTGTTGCAGAGCGTAGAGACCAAGATACGTCAGATTCGCCGCTTCCTTGTGCCCGTAAATGCCGAACACGGCGCACTCGTCGTGAAACTTATCGGACCCGACGATGGGAAGTTCCTTACGCATAGGCAACGCTATTCATGGCTTAACTGTTCTTCAAGCGCATTGGCCCAACGGTCCCGGACCTGGTCGATCGGAAGATCGATGCGACAGCCCTCGCTCAATCGGCCCTTCGGCACGTCAATGACGAATCGATCTCCGCCGACGGTGCCAATGCGCCCTGCCGGTATTCCCGCATCTGCTGCACGACTCAACAGGGTATCCACGGTATCCGGCCTGATAGAGAGGATGACGCGAGACGGACTTTCACCGAACAAGAGAGCATCCCGCCGTAACGAACCGAGCTCCAATTTTACCACAGCGCCCCGCCTTACGTCCGGACCCGACACGCAGCTTTCCGCCAACGCAACAGCAAGACCCCCGTCCGAGCAGTCGTGTGCAGACTCAACGAGTCCTTCACGAATTACTTTTAAGACAAAGTCCTGCAACGCCTTTTCGGTTTCGAGGTTCAAAAAGGGAGGAGAGCCCTGTTCCCGATGCTGCATGACCTTAAGGTACTCACTGCCGCCCAGATCATCCCTCGTCTTACCGAGTAAAATAATGACATCTTCATCATGGCGGAACCATTGGGTCATGGCCTGCTCGGCCTTATCGATCAACCCGACCATGCCGAGCATCGGCGTCGGATAAATTGAGAGGCCGTTCGTCTCGTTATAAAAACTCACGTTCCCGCTCACGATGGGAATTTGGAAATGCTCGCACGCGTCCTTTAACCCTTCGATCGCCAGTACGAACTGCCACATGATGTCCGGCCGCTCAGGATTCCCGAAATTGAGACAATCCGTCAGCCCGATCGGCTCAGCGCCGGAACAAACCAGATTGCGCGCGGCCTCGGCAACAGCCAGGCGGGTTCCTTCATACGGATGCAACAGACAATAGCGGCCATTGCAGTCCACTGTCATGGCCACCGCTTTGTTCGTTCCCTTGATGCGGACGACGGCGGCATCGGAACCGGGCCGGACCAGGGTATTCGTCCGTACCATGTGGTCATACTGCTCATACACCCACCGCTTACTCGCGATCGTCGGAGAAGCCAATACGGTCAACAAAGCCGCATTCGCGTCCTTCACGTCAGGCATCGAATCGTAGGTCAGGTTGGTCAGCATATCCTGATACGCCGGTGGAGAGTATGGCCGCTCATATCTCGGCCCGTCGTCCGCCAACGATTTAGCGGGGATCTCTGCCACGACCTTTCCTTGGTCGATGACACGCAAGAGACCGTCGCTGGTCACTTTACCGACAACCGCCACATCGAGGTCCCACTTTCGACAAATCCGGATGCACTCTTCCTCTTTTCCGGCTTGTGCAACCATCAACATGCGCTCTTGCGATTCGGACAGCATCAATTCATACGGAGTCATGCCCTGTTCACGCCGCGGCACATGAGTGAGATCCAATTCCATGCCGTTGCCGGCGCGCGACGCCATCTCACAGGACGAGCTCGTCAGACCGGCGGCTCCCATGTCCTGGATACCGACAAGGAGATCATTCGCCATCAATTCCAGACAGGCTTCCAGAAGTAATTTTTCTTGAAAGGGATCACCCACTTGCACCGTCGGCCGTTTCTGGTCGGATTCGTCGTCGAAGGCGTCTGACGCCATCGTGGCCCCGTGAATGCCGTCTCGACCTGTCTTTGATCCGAAATAAATGACCGGATTCCCGACCCCTGCAGCGGTACCGCGGAAGATTTTATCCTTGTGCGCAATACCGAGGCAGAAGGCGTTCACGAGCGGGTTCAGCGAGTAGATGTCGTCGAAGCGCACTTCCCCGCCGACCGTGGGCACTCCCATGCAGTTCCCATAACCGGCAATGCCCGCAACAACACCCCTCATGAGATGGCGGTTCTTGGCGCTGTCCAGACTACCGAAACGGAGGGAGTCGAGAAGCGCAATCGGCCTGGCGCCCATCGTGAACACATCACGGAGGATTCCGCCGACGCCCGTGGCTGCACCCTGATACGGCTCAATGAAGGACGGATGATTGTGCGACTCCATTTTAAAGACCACGCACAGCCCGTCACCAATATCGACAGCACCCGCATTTTCGCCAGGCCCCTGCACGACGCGCGGTCCTGTCGTAGGCAGCTTCTTCAGATGCAGCCTGGAACTTTTATACGAGCAATGTTCGGACCACATGACCGAGAACATGCCCAGTTCAGTCAGATTGGGCTCGCGGCCCAAAATGTCGACGATCTTCTTGAACTCGTCCTCACTCAGATTGTGCTGTGCAAGAAGGTCTTTGATGTCAGCCGTGTTCGTGTGCATAGGTCCTATACATTACAGTGACAACCCTTGGCCCTCAAAAGGTCGAGCTGCTCTTTTCTGGTGTGAACCGGCCGTCACGCTCCTACCATCTTTAACGGCCGCTTCTTCAACGATTCCACCATCGACGCAAGAATCATTCGGCCGTCCGCATTCCCCAACAGCTCCTCTGCGGAGCGCTCGGGATGGGGCATCATGCCAAGTACATTTCCCTCGGCGCTAAGAATGCCGGCGATATTGTCGAGCGAGCCGTTGGGATTGGCTTCAGGTGTCACCTGCCCCTCAGGGGTGCAATACCGAAACACGATTTGAGCGTTGGCCTGTAATCCGGCCAGCGTAACCGGGTCGGTATAATAGTTCCCTTCCGCATGGGCAATTGGAATCTTCAGTACCTGGCCGGGCTTGCACGCGCCCGTGAACGGCGTGGCCGCGTTCTCCACACGCACATGCACGTCCTTACAGACAAAGTGGAGCGAACGGTTCCTCAACATGGCGCCGGGCAACAGTCCGGCTTCGAGGAGAATCTGGAACCCGTTGCAGACACCGATGACCAAGCCGCCGCTTTTGGCAAAGTCTTTGATTGCGGGCATGACCGGTGAGAATCGGGCAATGGCCCCCGTACGGAGATAGTCTCCATATGAAAACCCCCCCGGCAAAATGACACCGTCGAGACCGGCCAAGGACGTTTCCTTATGCCAGACCATCGTCACTTTCTGGTCCAGCACGTCCTTGAAGACATGCTCGCAATCGTGATCACAATTCGAGCCCGGGAATACGATCACGCCGATATTCATGTCGAGACCAATTCGTACCGGTATTCTTCGATGATGGTGTTGGCCAGAAGCTTCTCGCACATCGACTTCACCTGAGCTTCAGCCTTCGCCTTATCCGCCTCGCTCACATCCAATTCCATATACTTGCCGACCCGCACGTTCGCGGCGTTCTTAAAGCCAAGAGAATCGAGCGCATGCTCGATCGCCTTGCCTTGCGGATCCAGAATGCCTTGCTTCAACGTTACATGAATCTTCGCCTTCACGATTTAGTCTCCTGCTCACCCGATTGCTTGTTTAAACCGTCAACATATCGTCGAATCTTGAAGATCACTGCGACTGTGGCGATCCCCCCCACGGCAAGCGCGGCAAAAGCCCAGCGCCAGGGTGAATCGTCCAACCGATACGCCATCATCGCCACGACTCCCGCCCAGACCAGCACCGCCGCCACCAAGCCATAATTCAAAAACGCCTTCAGCATCGCTTTATCCTCCTCCCCCTTCGCCCTGTGGAGGAAGGATGGGACTGACTTCCTGGCGACGTGCACGTAGGCTCGGGCTACCGCACACTCTGAACCGGCACGGTCCGCAACGCGGATGCCCGACGCTGTTCGACGTTCCGTTTAAGCCGTGCTTGAAACGGAACAAGTTGCGGCGGGCAAGTGGCGTGAAGAGTTCGCGCGGTCGAGCCGAAGTGCAGAAGCCCGGAAGTCAGACCAGCCAGCATCCTTTGACCTACCCGCATACCCGCTTCAGCACCTCCTGATACGCCTCTTCTATCTTGCCCAAGTCCTTCCGAAACCGGTCCTTATCCATCGATTCTCTCGTCGCCTGATCCCAAAACCGGCACGTGTCAGGGGAAATCTCATCGGCCAGAATAAGGCGGCCGTTATGGACGCCAAACTCGAGCTTGAAATCGACAAGGACCATCCGACGTTCTGCAAAGAACGGCTGCAGCACGCTATTTACTTTTAATGCGAGCCGCTTGATCTCTGCCATCTGTTCCGGCGTCGCGAGCTTGAGCAGGCGGACGTGTTCATCGGCGATCAACGGATCCCCCAAGGCGTCGTTCTTGTAGTACCACTCGACGATGGGCGGTTGAATCCCCTCACCTTCTTTGAGTCCCAATCGCTTGGCAAGACTGCCTGCGATCACATTTCGCACCACCACTTCGACCGGCACGATCGTCACTTTCTTCGTGAGCATTTCTCGATCGCTCTTTCGCTCAACGAAATGAGTGGCCACCCCGTTCTGCTCCAGGAGCCGGAACAATCGCTCCGAGACCTTATTGTTGATGATGCCCTTTTCGGCGATGGTTCCGCGCTTCTGCGCGTTGAACGCCGTCGCGTCGTCCTTGAAATACTGCAGCACTTCATCCGGATGTCCGGTTGTGAATATTTTTTTGGCTTTGCCCTCGTATATCAGAGTGCCTGCCGTCATGTTTGTCTCCGACTCTTACTGCGCCAGGATTTCGATGATTTCATCCAGACCCTTGGCCGTCCCCAGCCAGGTCGGATGACCAAAGCGCCTGGTGTATTGAAACTCTTTCACTTTTCCCAACGATAGAATCAAGCCGTGAAAGTCCTCGAGCTTGGAGGTTTCGAAATAGGTGATGAAGTCCACGTCGTCCAGACCCGTCGAATGGTAGAGCTTACGCTTGACGGTCTTATGATAGGGTAAAGAGGCCTCGGTGTGCTCCTTCATCATCGCCGCCCGCTTGTCCTGATCCAGCGCCCACCAGTCGGCGCTCTTTCGAATCGGAATGATGACCACATAGGGTTTGGGACCTGGATCACTCGTGACCTTGAGGTCTGTTTTCAATTGGTCGGGAAAACCCGGCACGTAATTGGCCTTTTTGGTCAAGCCATGCATCACGCCGGCGGCCTTCAAGTGTTTACCGAACACGCTGCTCTGTAAGTCAACGAGAAATTTCTGCGTATCGCGAAGTTCGGTTGCGTGCGTCCTAAACAGGATATCGGCATGATCGGATAGCCCCTCCATGAGATACAAATCGATGGCAATCTTTTCCCGATGCTGCTCGACAACCCCTTTGAACACGGTCAGGTGCGCGATACGGGTCGCTTCGTCCTCCTTCGCCCATTCTTCGTCGAAACTGTACGCGGCAAAGGTGCCGTATACGCCCGGCTCGGTCAACAACTTTTCCAGATCGGCTGCCGCAAAACAGAGTACGGCCCATAATGACGCACTCATCGTAATCAGACTCACGAAGCCGGCGCGCTGCGCTGTCATGTCCTTCCTTTCTGAGGGGCATGCCCCACGCTGCGGAACACTCTCTTGAAGATCTCATCGACATGCCGCAGATAATACTTGGGGTTAAAACAGGCGGCGATTTCGCTTTTCTTAAGATGTTGTGCGATGAACGGGTCCTTGCTGACCAGTTCCTGCAGGTTTCCCGACCCGTTCCATGAAGCCATGGCGTTGCGCTGCACGGCTTCATACGATTCCTTTCGCTGCGCACCCTTGTCAATGAGCGCCAGCAGTAGGCGTTGGGAGTAGACCAATCCGCCGGTCAGCTCGAGATTACGCTTCATGTTGGCGGGATAGACGACCAGATGTTTGATCAGGTCCGTGACTTTCGCCAGCATGTAGTCAACGAGGATGGTGCTGTCCGGCATGATGACGCGCTCGACCGAGGAATGGCTGATGTCCCGTTCGTGCCACAGAGCCACGTTTTCCATGGCTGCGAAACTATTGGCCCGCACCAGCCGCGCCAATCCGCAGAGATTCTCCGACACGATCGGATTGCGTTTGTGCGGCATGGCGGACGAGCCCTTTTGTCCTGCCGAAAAATATTCTTCGGCCTCGAGCACCTCAGTCCGTTGAAGATGCCGGATCTCAGTCGCGATCTTTTCGATTGTGGCCGCAAGCAGCGCCAGAGATGTCGCATAGGCAGCATGGCGGTCCCGTTGCACGACTTGGTTGGAAACCGGATCCACGGTGAGGCCGAGCTTGGCACACACGTAGGCTTCGATATCCGGTCCCTGATGTGCAAACGTCCCCATCGCGCCGGACAGCTTGCCGACTGCGATCTCACGGCGCACCTGACGCAGCCGGGCCAAATGTCGGCCGACTTCTTCGTGCCAAATGGCGAGCTTGAACCCGAACGAGATCGGCTCCCCATGGATACCATGTGAACGCCCCACCATCACCTGGCTCTTGTAGCGAAAAGCCTGCCGCTTCAACACCGCCAGCAAACCCTCCACCCCTTCCAAAATGAGATCAAGGGCTTCGGTCATCTGGATGGCCAGCGACGTATCGACGATATCGGATGAGGTCAACCCCATGTGCAAAAACCGATGCTCCGGTCCTACAGTGTCCGCCAGTGATTCGAGGAACGCGATCACGTCGTGTTTCGTGACTTTCTCGATTTCGGCGATCCGGGACACATTGATCTTGGCCTTTTTCCTGATTTTTGCAGACGTGCCGCGGGGCGCCTGCCCGGCCTTTTCGAATGCTGCACAGGCCTGCAGTTCCACCTCCAGCCAGATCTCATACTTGTGCTTGAGATCCCAGATGGCTTTCATCTGTGGACGCGTATAGCGGTCAATCATTGGACGTCCGGGCGCTCACTCCTCACGCCCGCCCTGAGGCTGACGAACGGCCTTTTGTCTCTTGAGTGCCAACTTCCCTTCCGTTGTCAGCACCTTGTCCAAAATGCCGTTCACAAATTTCGCGGCTTCCTCATCACCGAAATCCTTCGCCAGCTCGATCGCTTCGTTGACGGTGACTTTTGCCGGCACTTCATCCAGCCACAACAGTTCATAGGCTCCGAGCCGGAGGATATTGCGATCGACGATCTGCATGCGGCTGACCTTCCAATTCATCGCATATTTGCCGATGAGCGCATCGAGATCGTTTTTGTGTCCAAGCACGCCGCTGACGAGCTGTTCGGCGAACGATCTGACGTCTTCTGTGGCTTGGAACTGATTCCAGAACTCGTCCAGCCAGACGCCGGGTTTGCCGTGGATGTCGTATTGAAACAAGATTTGCAGCGCGCGCTCGCGCGACTGATGGCGAGATCCCATAATCAGGTCTTGTGCTTTCGTGCCGGACGCCTGGCTGCCCCGTTTTTTCCGGCGGTCTCCTTTGGCGGAGCTGTTGTCTCAGTGCCCCGTATCATCCGCATGACCGTCGCCATCTCAATCGCCGACTTCGCCGCCTCGCCACCCCGATTGAACTTGGTCGGCTCCGCTCGCACGATCGCCTGGGCCACGGTGTCGGTCGTCAGCACACCAAAGATAATCGGCACGTCCGCATCCAAGGCCGCCTGACCGATGCCGCGGCTGGCCTCTGCACTGATATAGTCGAAATGAGGTGTATCGCCTCGAATGACGGCGCCGAGGCAGATCACGGCGTCGAACCGTTTGGTTCCCGCCAGAGTCCTCGCGACAAGCGGGATTTCAAAGGCACCCGGCACACGCACGACTTCGATATCTTCGGGCACCACGCCGTGTTTGGTCAGCCCATCAATACAACTGCTCAACAGCTTACTCGTGACGAATTTATTGAATTTCGCGACGACGATCCCGAACTTCAGCCCAGTCGCGTTATGTGAGCCTTTGCGAAGTTTCATGCTAATGAGGTTACGTTTGCGATCTCGATTGATCAGGTCAGCAGTAAAGTAACTGCACACTACCACTTGCCGTCACACCTTTTTCAGGATGTGCCCGAGCTTCTTTTTTTTCGTCTTGAGATATTTGACATTGCCCGCATGCGGCTGAATTTCAATCGGCACGCGCTCAACGACTTTCAAGCCGTACCCCTCGATTCCGACAATCTTCCGCGGGTTGTTGGTAATCAACTTGATTTGGTGCAGGCCGAGATTTGCGAGGATCTGCGCGCCGACCCCGTAATCCCGCAGATCGGCCTTGAAGCCTAGCTTGAGGTTGGCCTCCACCGTGTCGCTCCCCTTATCTTGGAGTCCGTATGCCCTGATTTTGTTCAGCAGCCCGATTCCCCGTCCCTCCTGGTTCAGGTAGAGGAGCACACCCCGGCCTTCCTTCTGGATGACTTCCATGGCCGCGTGCAGTTGATCCCGGCAATCGCAACGCAGAGATCCCAACGCGTCGGCGGTGAGACAGCCGGAGTGCACCCGGACCAGCGTCGGCGCTCCGTTATCCACCCGCCCCTTGACCAGCGCAATATGCGTGATGTGATCAATCTCATTTTCAAAGGCGACGGCATCGAATTCCCCGAAGATCGTCGGCAGCCTGGCGCTCGCCATGCGCTTGATAAAGGTTTCCCTGCGCATCCGGTATTCGATCAGTGCCTTGACCGTTACCATCTTGAGCTTGTGTGTCTTGGCAAACTTGGTCAGCTCAGGCACCCGTGCCATTGTCCCGTCCTCGTTCATGATCTCGCAGATGACGCCTGCGGGGAGGAGACCGGCCAACCGCGCGAGATCGACGGACCCTTCCGTTTGCCCTGCCCGTCGCAGCACACCGCCCCGTTGGGCCTTCAATGGAAAAATATGGCCGGGTCGGGCGAGGTCGCTCGGCTTCGACTTGGGATCAATTGCCACATGAATGGTCGTGGCACGGTCTGCGGCAGAAATACCGGTCGTGATGTCCTTGCGAGCGTCGATCGAGACGGTGAAGGCGGTGCCGAATGCCGCGGTATTTTCAACGGCTTGCTGTGGCAACTGCAATTCTTCGACGCGCTCGGGCGTCAGCGCGAGGCAGATCAGCCCGCGCGCGTGCCTGGCCATAAAATTGATGGCGTGAGGCGTAACCTTTTCTGCAGCAATGACAAGATCGCCTTCGTTCTCCCGGTCTTCATCGTCGACCAAGATGACGAACCTGCCCTTCTTGATGTCCCGGATTGCGTCTTCGATGTCGTCAAAAGGGGTTTGCATACTTTAACTGACAGGCGTGGCCTTTCCGGTCGTTAAGGACGATCAATTTATCATTGAACATGGACCATTAACATGGGTTTTTTTAAGCCGCTTCCTCGAGTTTACGTGTTTATGACGAAGAGCCAGTGACCGCCTCATGGCGTTTGCGCAACGCAGCGATCACGGTGCCCCATGCACACATGACAAAGCCGGCGAAGAGCCA
>DASTQY010000280.1:0-4962 GCA_035761525.1 Nitrospira sp.
CGCCGGGCTTCGCTGGAGCTATTGCCGGCGATATTGCTCCTCAGTTTTCGCTGCAGCAGCTCACGAATTTGGGGAAAGGGAACTATCTCTTCAAGCTCCCAACCAACGTGCAGCTGGATTTCTTCAAGCAGATCACGGATGCGAAGACGTTGGCGGCTCCCAAAGTTCGCGTGGTGAACAATAAGAAGGCCGAAATCAACATCGGGGACAAGCAGCCTATTCTCCTCTCGACTACCAATGTGCTCCCTGGTCAGGCCGCCACCGGCGCGGTACCCACGACCTCCACCGTGACATCCATTGAATTCCGAGACACCGGCGTCAAGTTGACGGTGGAGCCCGTTATCCACCTGGGAAATGAACTGTCGCTCAAGATGAAAATCGAGGTCATTCGTCTGGGCGAGCAGGTGACGCTGCAGGCCAATCCGCCAATCACCCAATTCAAGTTTGGTAATCGCTCGGCTGAAACGATGTTGAATGTCAAAGACGGTGAAACTATCGTGCTGGGCGGATTGCTTCAGGAGGAAGACCGCCGCACGCGCGTCACAATCCCATGGCTCGGTGATCTCCCCTTAATCGGCAATCTGATCAGCTCGTTCAAGACCCAGCGGGTCACGACCGAGGTGATTTTGACGTTGACCCCACATATCGTCCAGGCCATGACCCCTCCAAGTTTGAGTCGACAGGCTTTCTGGTCTGGGACTGACTCAAATTACTCGAATTCGACCATGTTCACGACGCAACAACACAGGGCTACGCCGACAAGGATGAAGCAAACGCAGGTGTCGTCGCTTGCGCCTTCACCCATGTCGCAACGAGGAATTGCCGCGAAGGCGCCTTCCGGTTCCCTGACAAAGATGTTGACGGTGGGTCCGGTCGCTTCAATTAAGCCCAATGATTCAATCGTAGAGGTTGGAAAGGAATTCAAGATTGCCATTCAAGACGACAGATTGCGGCCAGAGAAGGGGGGGCTCTTCCACCTTCAGTATGATCCCAACGTGCTGGACCTGAAAAACTTGATCGATGCAGAACAGATTCAGGTTGACCCGGCAGAACTGCCTCCCTCGGCCGTTGCCGAAGCCATTGTCGCGTTTCGGGTCGGCGCCTCTGCTCCACGTGCCTCGACTGGCGGAAGAACAGTCACCGCAAGGTTTAGGGCAAAGGCGCCCGGCGTCTCTCCCATTCGTGTTGCTCTAGTGAATGCGAACGGAGACCTGGCCGCTGATGCGTCACCGGAGGGGAGAGGCATTGTGAGGGTGCGGTGAGAGAGGAAGGAGTTACGCTCCTTGAGCTTCTCGTTACGTTAACAATTGTCATGATCCTGGCCTCGGTAGCGATGCCATTGAGCCGGGTCTCGACTAAACGATCACACGAGATCGAGTTGCGGCAGCATCTACGGATCATGCGGGCGGCCATCGACACGTTCAAGATCGAATGGAATCGGGACGGCGACGTCCTCATTGGTCCGTTATGCGTGAAAAACAAGCTGTCGTGCAAAGATGTCACGAGCATCTATGGCTATCCAAAATCGCTGGAGATGCTTTTGGGCGTCAAACTGACGAGCGAGGAAGCCACCGTACGAGGCACGACGACCAGGCGGTACCTTCGAAGCCTGCCCCTTGACCCGTTGACCGGTGAGGCGAATTGGCAATTCCGCTGTTATAAGGACGCGCCCAATGCATCGAGTTGGTGCGGGGACGACGTCTACGACGTCATGACTGTCAGTAAGGAAACGGCGTTGGATGGAACGAAATACCGGGATTGGTGAATTCCGTCTCGCCGGGGCGCCAGGTTTCACGTTGATCGAGCTGCTGATTGTCGTGTCGATCATCGGTATCTTGGCGACGTTGGCCGCTCCGAGTTATCAGACGTCCGTGGTCAAAGCCAAGGAGGCGGCATTGCGGCAAGACCTCTTCACGCTGCGCGATGTGCTGGATCAACATCGGGCGGACCAGGGGAAATATCCTGCTTCTCTGGGAGCGCTTGTAAGCGCCGGTTACCTGCGGGCGATTCCCAAGGACCCCTTCACGGGCTCCACTACATCGTGGCAGGAAATGACCGATGCGATGGAAGGCGGAACCTTTGATGTGTTTTCAGGCTCAGAATTAGTCGGGACGAACGGAACCCCGTACAACCGCTGGTGAGCATGCACCTGTCTCCTTACGATACAGTGCTCCATGGCCTGAGAGGGAATGACGTCCGAACCGACCGCTCCGCAGTTCGTGCGATTACGCTTTGTGTCCTCGCTGTGGTCGCTCTTGCCGCCAGCGCATGTGGCGAGTTGGAGCCGATGATTGAACCGGAGATGGTAGATCTCCAGCTCACCTTGGATACGCTGAGAACCCAGGTGCGTGACGCCCAACGGAATTTGGCCGAAGTGCGGACTGAACTGGAGTCGCGACGCCAAGAGTTGGCTGATGCCCAGGTGGCGCGTGCCCAACTTGAAGGTCGGGTGCGAGAGGCGGAACGTCGGGTCACGGAAGCCCGTCAGGTCATCGAACTGCAGCGAGAAGAACTGATCGCCGCTAAAACAGAGCGGGAGCGTGTCTTCCGCAGTAGCTCGCAGCAGCTGAAGCAACTCCAACGAAGAGGGGCAAAATCCGGCGGTCTGGACAGTGCCGAAAGGGGTGCCTCGGCAGTTCCAACTGACGCAACGTTGCCGTGGTTTTTCACGAATCCGTCACGGTCGGCGACACCGGCGATTAACGGGCTATCGTCGAAGGGAACGGCCACGGCGGTGGCCGTGAGGCGGCAACCTCCCCTCACAGAGATCGTGGTAAAGCAGGGTGACACGCTGTATAGCCTTGCGCGCAAATATCGGATGACACTCAGCCGCCTGCGGTCGCTCAATCACGTGAGCGACGACCAGATCATCGTCGGTCAGATCCTGTGGGTGACGGAGAATTGACCGTGCCTCAGGGCTGCGATCGGCAAGCCCCTCGTTCATGAGTATTTCTTATGGCTGTATTCGCGTACCGCGTTGCGCGTCCTGATGGATCGACGCTCGAAGGCCACATCGAAGGCGATGAGGAGCCGCTCGTTCGGGCGAAGCTCGAGGGGCAGGGATTTCTCATCTTTCAACTCAAGCGTCGGGGCGTCGCCTCCAGCCGGCCGGCGATTGATCTCAGCGGATTTCGAGGTCTTCCAATCAGCGAGTTTCTGGTCTTCAACCAGGAACTGTTGGCGCTGGTGAAGGCAGGCCTTCCGGTCCTCCGCGTGTGGGATCTGTTGATCGAGCGCGCGCGCCATCGGGGTTTTCAGCAGGCGTTGCGAATGGTGCGTCAAGACATCCGCGGCGGAGCATCGGCTTCCGAAGCCCTCACCAGGCACCCGGGATATTTTTCGGAGCTGTATGTCGCCACGATACGGGCGGGGGAGCAGTCGGGAAATTTGGTGGAAGTGTTGAAACGGTTCATCGGCTATTTGAAGTTGATGATCGGCCTTCGCCAGAAAGTGGGCAAGGCACTCGCCTATCCGGCCTTCTTGGTGTTGACCGGCATTGCCGTCGTCGGATTTCTGTTGAGTTACGTCATGCCGACCTTCATTTCCGTCTATGCAGAAACCGCCAAATCATTGCCCTTCGCGACCCAAATGTTGATCGATGTGGTGTCAGGCTCCAGACTGTACGTCATACCCGTCGCCGCGCTGCTTGTCGGTCTGCTGTTGCTCGGGCGAGCCTACTATTCAACACCTCATGGCCAAATCCGGGTGGATCAATTGCTGCTGCGTGCACCCGTGCTGGGAGCCGTCTTTGTCAAGCATCACACCATTCAGTTAGCGCGAACATTGGGGACGATCCTTGCCGGAGGGACGCCTCTCGTCGAGGCGTTGCATATCACGAAAAGCGCGGTCTCCAACCGATACATTGCAGTGGGATTGACCGAGGCAGTGAGTGAGATTCGTGAGGGCACGACGCTCGCCTCGGCACTGGAGCGACCAAAGGTTTTTCCGAAGCTCGCCATCGAAATGTTGTCCGTCGGCGAGGAAACCGGCTCGCTCGAAGCGATGTTGCACGATGTGGCCGAGTTTTATGAAGCCGATCTCGACCTTCGTTTGACACAACTGACAACGTGGATCGAGCCGGTGCTCCTGCTGGTGATGGGAATTCTAGTAGGAGGAATCGTGATTGTGATGTATCTGCCGGTCTTTCAAATGGCGGGAAACGTGTGAGCGATTCATGACCTATCCGAGCGGGCGTCTTCCGAGTCCCAAGAGAGGTGCGGTGGCAGCTCGAAGCATGACGAGACCGACACTGGCCGATGTGCTGGTGGCACAGGGGGTGGTGACACAATCGACGGTGGAGCACACCCTGAACCGGCTCGGCGGCGTCTCGGCGGACTTGGGAGCCACATTGTTAGGCGAAGGGGCGCTGTCGGAGGATCAGTTGGCTCGTGCACTCGCCAGCCAATTCGGACTGCCCTTCGATCCGCTGGTTGATTTCAGGGTGGATCAATCCTTCTACGAGCGCATGTCGGTCAAACTCATGCAGCGGCATCCATTTGTCCCGATTGCAGAGTGTGAAGGCCGCCTCAAAGTCGCAGTTCCGGACCCCCAGGACCTGCTGGGCATTGATGAGCTGGAATTGTTGCTGGGCCGGGAGCTGGAGCTGGTTGTGAGCCCGAAGTCGGCGATCCTTGCTGCATTGGAACACAGCGAAGGGTCCAGTCAGGCGCTGCGGGAACTCGAGGCGGAATATCGGTCCGTGCTGGTGAAGGAGGATGAACGGGGAGAAGAAATCCTCACGCTCGACCGCACGGGGGAGGATCAAAGTCCCGCCGTCAAACTGCTGGATTCAATATTCTTAAGCGCGATGCAGCGGCGTGCCAGCGATATTCATATTGAAGCGGCCGATCGTTCGACGCGCGTGAAGTTCCGCGTGGACGGCATTCTGGTCCAGGCGATGGAGCCGCTGGACATCCGGCTACATGCGCCACTGGTTTCTCGATTGAAGGTCATGTCAGATCT
>DASTQY010000281.1:0-11844 GCA_035761525.1 Nitrospira sp.
GCCAATGAGGTCGCGATCGTGATCCGTTTTCTGATCCGCGCTTCATGTTGTACTAGATCCATCGTCTCGGCAAGAATTTTGTTTATATTGTGTTCGGCCAAATCGAGCTCCGGCGGCCTCGCGTACTGAAGAAACTCGGTAATAATGGCGTCCAGTCTCGTCGCCTCCCGGATGGCGATGTCCATGAGCCGCCGGTCGGTCGCATCGGCAGTCGATTCCTTCCGTAGCATCTGCATCGCGCCGGCCAAGGCGCCCAATGGATTTCTGATCTCATGGGCCATCCCGGCGGACATTTCACCCAGGTTGGCCAGCCATTCCTTGCGCCGCATTTCTGCTTCGAGCTCTCGGATTTGCGTTAAGTCCTTGAACACACCGACCAACCCGTGCTCCTCCCGTTGTTCATAAAGCGGCGAGACGGTCATGCCGAGCACGAGACGGTTGCCGTTCGCATTCTTACACTCCACCTCAAACCGCGTCATGGCAGGCAGCGCCCCGGCGGTTGCCTCGTCGGACGGCTGATTCGGATGCCAGTTGAAAATTTCTCGCCAAGCCCGCCCGACGACCTGACCAGCTGTGTAGCCGGTCAGTTCTTGCGCCGCGGGATTGAAAGACGTGAGGACGCCTGTGGCGTCGGCGGTAAAGATCCCGCTGCTGATGCTCCGGACGATGTTTTCGTGAAAGGCCTGCAGCCGGTTCAACCCTTGTTCTTTTTCGCGGAGCGATTGATCGACGCGATAGAGTTGATCGGCCAGCGTGCCGCTCAGCAATCCCACGACCAGAAGCGCCAACGCATACACACCGAACGTCTGGAACACTTCTGCCGCGCTGACGTGCCCCACCGCCACACTGCCCCAGCTTGACGCAAAGCCATAGAGCTGGGCATTTGTCACCACACCGAAGACAATGATGCAGGTGCATGCCGCAAACAGGCCGACGCGGCGCTGTGGGATGAGGCTGGCGACGGCAACCGTGATCACATAGAGGACCGCGAAGGGACTCTCGACTCCTCCAGTGCGCGCGACCAGCACTGTTTCGAGGAGGAAATCGATGCCGACTTGGATCCAGAAGAACGTTGTCAGGGCGGAAGGGGTCTTTAGCGTACGAAGGAAGACCGCGGAGGGAATGGTCAGTGCATAGGTAAGGACGATGAGTGTATAAAAGGTGTCAACACGTTCGCCTTTCGTCGCTTGAAAGATGAGCGACAAGCCCAGCATCAGGGTGACAAAGGTCACCCGAAGCCCCATCAACCACTGAAGCCTGGCTCGCAGAGCATCCATGCGTTGTTACAGTTCGAAGAGGCCCACCCGGACCGGGCGTGTGGGGAAAACCGGCGAAGATAGGCGCAAGAGCCTACCCAATCGCGGAGGCCATCTTGAAGATCGGAAGATACATCGCGATGACAATGAATCCGATCACGACGCCCAGGAACACCATCATCATGGGTTCGAGTAATGACGTCAGTGAGGCCACCGCCTGATCGACCTCATCTTCGTAGAAATCGGCGATCTTTCCGAGCATGGCATCGAGTGCGCCCGTGGATTCTCCCACTGCAATCATGTGGGTGACCATCTTGGGGAACACCTGACTCTGCGTCAACGGATCCGCAATCGTTTTTCCTCCGCTGATGCTGACGCGTGCATTCAACAGCGCTTCCTCGATGACCTTGTTGCCGGAGGTTTTGGCACAAATGGACAATCCGTCGAGAAGAGGAACGCCGCTGGAAAGCAACGTTCCCAGCGTACGGGTGAACTTGGCAACGGACGCTTTCCGAATCAGGTCGCCAAATATTGGCGTCTTCAGCAGAAACTTGTCGATTGCCATCCTACCCTTTGGCGTAGCGTAGTATTTCTTCACGAGCATCACCGCTCCGATGATGAGCCCGACGGCAATGTACCAGAACGATTGAAAGGCATTGCTGATGTCGATGACGAGCTGCGTTGGCCCCGGCAAACCGACTTTGCCGCCGGAGAGCTCTTCGAACATCTTCGCGAAAATGGGAATCACGAAGATCATCAGGACGGTGATCACGATGCCCGCGACGCCGAGAATTGCCGACGGATAGATCATGGCCGACTTGATCTGCCCCTTGAGCTTCATGGCCTTTTCAATATGCTTTGCGAGGCGAGTTAAAATGGTGTCGAGCAAGCCGCCCACCTCACCTGCATGCACCATGTTCACGTACAGATCGTCGAATACTTTGGGATGCCGCCGCAATGCGTCGGAAAAGGTGGACCCGGCTTCCACTTGGCCTCTCACTTCACCCACCGTTTCGCGCAGCACTTTATTTTCAGATTGCGTGGAAAGGATTTCGAGACATTGCACAAGCGGAAGACCGGCATTGATCATGGTTCCGAACTGCCGTGTGAAAACCACCAGGTCTTTGTCGGTCAGGCCGGACCCGAAGCTGAGCTTGAGCCCTCCCTTCCCGGTTTTTTCTTCCAAACTCGTGACGACAACGCTTTGCTTGCGGAGCTGATCGACCGCCTCATCTTTCGTCTTGGCAGTCAGTTCACCTTTCTTGACCGCTCCGGACCGTGAACGCCCGACATATGCAAAGGTCGCCATAAGTCACTCTCACCTTTTTTGAGAGTCCGCTCAACAACCGAATTTTCGATGGAAATACCTACGTGGCGAGTCTACTGGTGACCTGAAAAACTGTCAAACAAATGCACAATTTGTGCGGAGTAGCGGTGCAGAGAGCACCGGCTAACTAGCTATCAGGTTGGAGAGGCACCAACCGATCGGTACCCACGATAAAGATAATGACAGCCGGAGGAGACCGTAAATGCGACCATGGCGATTACGAGCGGATTCAGCACTGACAGATCCAAGTGGCGCGAGCTCAAAAAAATCACAAGCAGCACGTAGGAGAGTTGCAAGAAGGTGGCCCCTTTTCCGAAAAATGTCGGGGCTATATCAATATTCGACTCTGTGAACTGCGCCACGGCGGTTCCCAGCAGAAGCATCGCATCGCGACTGACCACAAGAATGGTGACCCAGGAAGGAATGAGATGGATCGCGGAAAGCGTCACGAACCCTGACGTCAGCAGCAGTTTATCGGCCAACGGATCCAGGAACGCGCCCAAGCGAGTCCGTTGATTCGCCGCGCGAGCGATGGTTCCATCGAGCGCATCCGTCACGCCGGCTACCAGCAGGACGATCATGGCCCCATCGAACCGTTCGTAAATCAATAACCCGACGTAGACCGGAATCAGCAAAATACGAAGAATGGTCAGACTGTTGGGGATATTCATGCGGTGTAGGAAGCATCCGGCGCCGCGCTGAGCAACGAAATAATAGGAGGGGTGAGCAATGAAGTCAACGGCTTGCAGTCGGCGGTCGATCGCCCTATACTGCAACTCCGCCTACACGAGGAAATGACGATGAATGTGCTGGCCTCGCTGTTTAAAAGAGACGGACTAGTCGAAAAACATCAGTTGGAAGGGGTTGATCCCAGCGATCGTTATTTCAACCGAGCCGTTCTCGTCAACCGCACCGCTTCCGGCTACTCGGCCAAGATCATGTACGAGGCACTCACCGTCGAAGGCCAATCACATCCCACGATTGCCGCCGCCATTACTGAGCTTGTTGAAAAATTGCAGTCGCTTGGCTTCAGCCGACTCAGGACCAGGGCCAACTTCAAAGGCACCAAATATCTCGCGGAAAAAGAAACCTGGATCGAGTATCAGGACCTCGCTTGATTCACCTCGTCCCGCTCACGATTTCCTGAAACACCATATCATGAATCAGCGGGCGGAAGGCCCGGATCCCTTCATTCTTCCGGGTTGGATGGACGCGATTGGTGAGTAACAGTACTTCCAATTTTCTCCGGGGATCAATCCATAACGAGGTCCCCGTATATCCCAGATGGCCAAAGGATTCCGGAGACAAGTGGCTGCCGGATGACGAAGGCGCCGTCGGCGTATCCCATCCCAAAGCCCAACTGAAGTGCGAACAAGGTGACGACCTTCGCGTGAACTCGCGAACGAGTCTCTGCTCAAGCATCGACCGCTGTCCTTCATAGGAGCGAAGCCAGACACCAGAGACAGCCAGCACGGCTTCCGCAGTGCCGAACAACCCTGCGTGCCCTGCGACGCCGCCCATGGCAGCGGCATTCTCGTCATGCACTTGTCCTTTCAGCAATTGCCGCCTCCACTCATCCCATTCCGTCGGGGCGATGCTCGAGACATCCACCGCCGGTCGAGCCGGATGGCAATCCGTCGCAGTAGGATTGAAGCACAGTGGTTGCGCTCCAAGCGGCTTGGCCACGGACTCGTAAAAATACTCGTCCAGCGGCTGCCCACTCGCGCGTTCGACCGTTAAGCCCAGCAGAATAAATCCAAGGTCGCTGTACTCACTCTTCTCGCCTCTCCGGTACATCAATGGTTCTTCGCCGATGAGGTGAAGCACTGTTTGTCGCACTGATTCAGATCGGCCCCATGCGATGCCTTTGGCTGTGAGTCCCTCATACAACGGACGCCATCCGGGAAGACCAGAGCGATGTTGAAGAAGATCTCGTAGGGTAGCTGCCCCGATGGGAGCGCCCTCAAGATCGCCGAGAGTGTGTTTTACGGGTGCATCGAGGTCCAGCTTTCCTGATTGCACAAGGAGAAGAATCGAGGTCACGGTGGCCAACGGCTTAGTCAGCGATGCCAGGTCGTAGACTGTGGAAATCTGTACGGGATCGTCCGGATCCGACGAGAGACAGCCGGCTACGACAAGGCTCTTAAGCTCACCGGCCAACCGCACCGCCAACACCCCCCCTGGGAATACGCCGTCCCGCACCGCCTGATCCATTGCGGCCTGAATGACACTTGGTCTTTTCATCGACAATGGCCGCAGGCGACTGAAGAAGCGACTTGAAAGAGCCGTGGATCCCTCCCCGTGGACCGGAAGCCCAACAATGCGCGAGGCGTTCGCAAGGGGAGAGGTTCGGAAACACGCGAAGAAGAAGGGGTGCGAAGGAAGGATCGCTTTAACATCCTCTCACAATGCAGGGCTCGATTCTCCCTCGAGCTTATGCTCGGCACTCGAGGCACCGTCTTGGAATGCCTCCTGTTCCTCCACTTCCAACATCCGCTCGAACGTGCGCAACGTCGCACGCAACCGTTCGACCATTAAGAGCCGCTGCTTTTGCAGCGCAGAGAGATCACGCTGGGTGTTAGACATCTCGACCCGAGCCTGACGTATCATCTCGCCGGCCTTGAGCTCAGCTTCTTTGATGACGAGCTCCGACTCCCGTTGCGCGCTGCGCTTTACATCCTCTGCGAGCGACTGCGCAGACACGAGTGTGTTGGACAGGGTAACCTCGGTCCGCTTTAATTCGATCAACTGCTGCTCGAGAAACGTGATTTTTTCTCTCTGCACTGCATTCTCACGGTTCAGCTCTTCGACCGTCTCGGCAATTTCTTCCAGAAATCGATTGACTTCTTCCTTGTCGTAGCCGCGGAAACCGGTCTTGAAGACCATTTGTTGAATGTCCAGCGGTGTGATTTTCATGGCTGCCCTCCTCTAGGATGCTTATCCAATCACAGTTGCCATTTGATGAAGAGAAGGCACAATAAATCTCTGTAAAAATATGAGAATAAGGATAAGGATAATCGGAGACACATCTACGCCAAGCCTCCAACCGATCATCCTTCGGATGGGAGCCAATGCCGGTTCAGTGACTTTTTCAAGAAACTGCACGATCGGATTCCACGGATCAGGGTTGACCCAGGAAATCACCGCACGGGCGATGACGACATACATATACAACTCCAAGAGATAATAGACGATCGAGGCCAATGCCGTGAAGAAATTTTCGACGACAAACATCAGCGCGCAAGCTCCTGCGAACGTTTTGTCGCGGCTTCGACAGCCCCCATCAGTGTAGCACGGAACTTGCCCTGTTCAAGCTGATGCAGTCCGGCGATCGTCGTGCCGCCGGGCGAGGCGACTTGGTCCTTCAGTGTTGCCGGATGGGTGCCGGTCTCAAGAACCATTCTCGCTGCGCCCAGAACAGTTTGAGCGGCCAATAACTCAGCCGTCTGACGAGGCAATCCCATCTTGACTCCGCCGTCTGCCAAGGCTTCAAGGGCTAGGAAGACATATGCAGGGCCGCTTCCACTGAGCCCGGTCACGGCATCCATAAGACGCTCCTCAACGGGAATCACGCGCCCGACGGCTTCGAATATCGTGCGGGCGACGAGACTGTCCTCTTCCGTTACTTCTCTACCCCATGACAACGCCGTGATGCCCTCACGGACGAGGGCGGGCGTATTCGGCATCGCACGGATTATGCGTGTACCGGGCGACACCTGGCTAGTAATTGACTGAATCGTCACACCGGCGGCAATGGAAATGACCAGCACCCCATTGAGATCGGCGCCGATCTCGCTCAACACTGTCGGCAGCGATTGAGGCTTGACAGCCAGGATCACAATGTTTGCCCATGTCACGGCCTGCCGGTTCTCCGCTCCGACACGAATTGAAAACAGACTCTTCAACCGATCACGGCGAGTGGCCACCGGGTCGGACGCCCAGAGTGCATCCGAGCCACAGACGCCTGCGGCGAGCAGGCCGCCGATCATGGCCTCGGCCATGTGGCCACTGCCAATAAAGGCAATCTTTTTCACCATCAAACTAGTCACGTCGCTCTCCGAACAGTGCTGTGCCAAGGCGAACCAAAGTTGCCCCTTCTTCTATCGCAACCTCGTAATCATGCGACATGCCCATTGAGAGTTCATCCATCGAGATCCGAGAAATCTTCAGTTGTATTAGGCGTGCCGCCAAGTCCCGGAGTGCTCGAAAATAGCGCCTGGCTCGCTCTGGCTCGCGCATCAATGGTGGAATCGCCATCAATCCGCACACCGCCACATGATCAAGTCCCCCCAGCTGGGGAAGGACTCTCTCCACTTGATCACCTAGAAATCCGGCTTTGCTGCTTTCTTCGCCGACATTCACTTCCAGCAGGATCTTTTGCCGTAATCCGGCCGCTTTCGCCCGCCGATCGATCTCACGAGCCAGCTCCAGGCTGTCGACGGAATGAATCAGATCAAAAATCCCGACGACAGAGCGGACCTTTCGTCGCTGGAGCCGGCCGATAAAGTGCCAGATGACGCCCGTGTCTTTCAACGCCTCGATTTTTGGAAGGGCCTCTTGGAGCCGGTTCTCTCCGGCAAGTGTCAGTCCCGCTCTCACAGCCCTTCGGATGTCACCAACCGGGACTGATTTCGTGGCGCCGACCAATTGCACACTGCCGTCCGCCCGACCGGCCTTGCGCGTCGCTATACAGATTTGGTTGAAGGCGACTGCGACGCGATTCTCGATTGAGTCACCGGCTTCGGCATCCATCTTTGCCCGATCAAGCCCACTGCTCCTTGGAATGCGTCGCCGTATTGTACACCGGCCTACCGGTGAGGCATCAACGTGATTCCGTTGAGCATGGTGCCATTCACGCGCCCTTCACGCCGGTAGGAGAAAAATAGATGAGGATGGCAGATCGTGCAGAGATTGACCGTCGTAATGTGTTCACGGTCAATGCCGATTTGGGTGGCCTGTCTCTTCACCAAGGCTTTCAAGTCGAGCTTGGCGCGGTTACCGCGACGATCCTTGATGAGCGAAGAGCACTCGGTTGGGCCCCTGCGTAACGGCTCGAGCACCGCTTCATCGACCTCGTAGCAACAGGATCCTGCCGACGGGCCTATACTGACGCGCACATCGGCCTCATCGGTCGAGAATCGGGAGATCATCAACTGGATGGTCTTAGGTACGATGCCGGCCAACGCCCCTCGCCATCCGGCATGGATGGCTGCTGCCACTTTCCGGCGCCGGTCGTAGACGAGTACGGGAACACAATCCGCTGTACGAACTGCGACCGTCACACTAGGCTGATCCGTGATCAACGCGTCCCATCCACCTTGGAATCGGTCGGATCCGGTCAGCGGACGATCAACGATCAGTGCATCCGTGCCATGCACCTGTTTCACGGAGAGCATCCAGCTCTGCCCGCTGACATCACGAGTTCGTGCAGGCACGCCGGTTTCATACACGACCGCCTCAGTATGGTGCCGCGTGCCGAAAAAATGCCTCACGCCGTCATGCGGCAAGCCAAAGGCAGGCACGGTGATCACCGAGGCGGTCACGCTGCTGCTCCCTCATCCGACCAACGGCGAATCTTCGCTTAGTCGGCCTGCTTTCTCAAAAACGTCGGCACATCCCACTCGTCATCCGCCACCACGGCCAGTCGCTCCATGGATTCACGATGATCTCCCATCCGGCGCAGATAGGTCGGACGATCCAAATCCTTATGCGGCCGGTCGGCGACCGCCACGCCATTGAAAGGCGGTTGCGCAGCTCTTGCCATGCGAGCTTGGCTTGCAACTCCCACCGGCATCGGCTGATCGTCTCGCTCAAAGCCGGTCGCAATCACGGTGACGACCAGGTCGTCGCCCATGTCGGGATTGATGACCTGTCCGACAATGATGTTCGCCTCAGGATCCGCGGTCTGTTGGATGATGGAAGCCGCCTCTTCAATTTCATGCAGCGACATATTCGGCCCACCGCTGATATTGAGAAGCACGCCGCGAGCACCTTCCACGCTGCCTTCCTCCAGCAGCGGGCTGCAAATTGCCTTTTGCGCCGCTTCGATCGCTCGATTCGTGCCTCGAGAAACACCCATGCCCATGACGGCCCGGCCGGTATGAGACATGACGGTACGCACGTCTGCAAAGTCCACGTTGACATGACCGGTCGTCGTAATCACGTCTGCGATGCCTTGAATCGCCTGGCGCAGTACATCGTCGGCGACTTTGAAGGCGTCCAACAAAGGCGTCGCCTTGTCAACGATGCCCAGCAAACGTTGGTTGGGAATGACAAGCAATGTATCGACGTGACGTCGGAGATCGCGAATGCCTTCATCGGCGTGAGTCATTCGTCGATGGCCCTCATACGAAAACGGCTTGGTGACGACGCCCACGGTCAGAATCCCCAGTTCGCGTGCGATGCTCGCGACGATGGGTGCGGCCCCAGTTCCCGTTCCTCCTCCCATTCCTGCCGTCACGAAAACCATGTCGGCGCCCTCCAGGCATTCTCGAATCTGATCTTTGCTCTCAAGCGCCGATTCTTTTCCGATTTCTGGCTTCGCTCCGGCTCCGAGTCCTCTTGTCCGCTCAGGTCCAAGTTGAACCTTATACGCGGCACGGGACCGATCCAGCGCCTGCAGGTCCGTATTCGCGGCAATGAAATCGACGCGGGCCAAGCCCGACGTGATCATCGTATTGACCGCATTGCAGCCCGCGCCCCCCACTCCAATGACTTTAATGCGGACGGGCGACAGACAATCTTCTTGGAATGAGAACATCAGGACACCTCCATTGGCGCGAGGGAGTCCGCGCGCCGGTTAAGTTAAAAGAACTCGAACATCCAGGACTTCATTCGATCTAACATTTTGCCGATTGGCCGCCCGCTCCTGAGTCCCACCGTGGCGGTTTCTTCGGTATGTCGTCGCGCGTGCAATAGTAATCCCACCCCCGTCGCATGCATGGGATTGCTGACGATGTCCCGCAGTCCACCAATGCCGGTAGGCACTCCTCGACGGGCGGGAAGGTTCAGCACGTGCTCAGCGGCATCCGGCATGCCTTCCAGTAAGGAAGTGCCGCCCGTCACGACGACTCCGGCGCCCAACATCCCTTCATAGCCGGCACGGGTGATCTCTCGCCTGACCAACTCGAACATCTCCTCGACCCGCGGCTCGAGAATCTCGGCAATATCGCGCCGCGAGAATGTTCGTGCTGGGCGGTCTCCGACTGAAGGCACTTCCACCGTTTCATGACCCTGCACCAATTCCGTCCTCGTCACGCCGTGCTGCACTTTGATCTTCTCGGCTTCGGTCTGAGAGGTGAGCAACCCGATGGCCAGATCCTTGGTCAGGTTTTGTCCCCCGATCGGCAGTACGGCCGAATGTCGGATGCTTCCATCCAGAAAAATGGCCAGGTCGGTCGTGCCGCCTCCCAGATCCACCATGGCCACGCCAAGGTCTCGCTCTTCTTGGCTGAGCACCGCTTCGCTCGAGGCGAGAGGCTGCAGGATGATGTCCACGACGTCGAGCCCGGCGCGGTTCACGCTCTTGATGATGTTCTGTGCCGACGTGACGGCACCGGTGATCACATGGACGTTCACCTCCAGGCGATTGCCCGATAGTCCCAACGGCTCGCGGACGCCCTCCTGCCCATCCACCATGAATTCACGGGGCAACACGTGGAGAATCCGGCGCTCGTGAGGAATGACGGCCAACGTTCTGGCGCTTTCGATCGCCCGATGGATGTCGTCGCGCGTCACCTCAGACTTCTTGAGCGCCACGACGCCTTTGCAGTTTTCAGCAGAGATGTGGCTGCCGGCGATACCGGTGTAGACGGAATTGATCTGTACCGCCGCCATCAATTCCGCTTCTTCGACCGCCTTCTTGATGGACTCCACGGTGCTCTCGATATCGACGACCACGCCTTTGCGAAGTCCGCGCGACGGACTCGAACCCACGCCAATGATGTTCAAAGTCCCTTCCTCGGTCACTTCGGAAACGATCGCGCAGATCTTCGTCGTACCGATATCCAATCCCACGAGAATTTGATCCCGCTTCGCCACAGCCTCACCCCCTTTCCCTGACGATCACCCGGTTGTCATAGCGCAGATCTACGTCGTGACCCTCATGTTTCCGTCCATCGAGAGCCGGCATCCTGAACGCCGCTTTGACTTTCATGAAGCGTTCCCACTGATCCTTGAGCGCGTCGCTACCGAAATGAAATCGTACTCCTCTGGCGGAGGCGACAAGATTTACGGGGTGAGCCACGTCGAGCTCGATACGTCCATCTACGGATTCGGCCATCCATCTTGCCAGCTCGACTGCGGACTGAATCCGCTGCTTGATTCGAAGATCACCTTGCGCCAAGAGCGTGCCGTCCACGCCCGTCAAGAGTGGCAGGGTCGCCTCGTCGCGGGTGCCAAGGCGGGCGAGGATGACGCCTTCGCTATCGATGAGGACCTGGTCGGACTCTAGACGGACAATGGCTGCGGGCGTCCGCTCAACGACCGTCACGCGCAGCTCATGCAATGGCAACCGCTCGACGGTCGCTTCCTTGATCCAGGGATGAATCCGGACACGCTCGGCGAGATAAGACAGGCTGACCTGATATTGAGCGAGCCCTTTCTTCAAGGCCAACCGGTCGATCACCTCCTGCTTGGTGACTTGGTGCGTCCCTTCCACTGATACCTGTTTGATCTCGAGCCCTCGGTGAAGCATCGGTCCGAGCTGTTGCGAGAGCATGACGATCATCCAGCACACGGCAACTGCTCCCCCCAGCCATCCGGAGAGGCGGAGGGCTCTTCGGCACCGTGTCAGCCGCTCGATCCGTCTGGCCCGCTGCCGGTGATCCATCGACTGAGACGCTCGTGGGCCTTTCCATTCATTACTGCGATGGCCGGCTGCTTTTGCGGGCGGCTTGCGCCTAAGAAGTCTCATGCCGCGTGCTCTTTATTTTTCATCCTGGGGAGCGCGGATTCGAGAATCCGCTCCGTCAATTCTTCGTAGCCAATGCCGGCCTGAACCGCGGCCATTGGCAAAAGGCTGGTTTCCGTCATGCCTGGTACGGTATTGAGTTCCAGCACATACGGGCGTCCGCGGGGCGTAATCCGAAAATCCACGCGGGCAGCCCCTGCACAGCCCAAGACTTCGAATGCCCGCAACGCCAAGACGCCGATTTCCTTCGTGACGGCAGCCGGAAGAGGTGCCGGGCACAGGTATCGGGTCTTCCCTTTTTCATACTTTGCTGAGAAATCGTAAAACCCGCCCGGAGCGACGATCTCCAC
>DASTQY010000282.1:0-7343 GCA_035761525.1 Nitrospira sp.
GCGATCTGCACGCCCAACTGGCCCAGCGCGGCCATGACGGCGAACAGTAAAATCACCACCTGCACGGTTTTGACCAGCAGCATCCGAACCGGCGGCTCCATCTCCTGGCGTTGAAGCCACTGTCGCGTCAGCTTGCCGCCCCAGCGAGCAACCAGCGCTCCAGCCGCAAAGACAATCGCCGCCCCCAACGCCTGAAACCCATAGCGAACGGCATATTCAGTGATCACGTCTATGACGGGCATCGCACACCTCCTCAATTAAACAGAATTTTTAAATGCCAAGTATGACGGCGGGTTGAATCAGCCGCTCATCCACGGTCGCGACAGACCTTAAGGAATAGCCGGAGCATACATCTGGACGCGCAAACTTGAAAAGCAGCGAGGAGCACTCAGGAAGGGTGTATTCCAAACACGAAGAGAGCAAGCGGTTCAGCGGCGGTCGTAGGTGAACCTCTCGAGAGCGTAACCTTGTTTATTTTCCTAATCAGTGTGCCCCGGTTCGAAGGCTTTGACGACGAGCGTTTTCTCTCGCATGAGTTTCACCAGGCCGGGGTAGGACACATCGCGGATGATGCGCGCGAACTGCGCGCGGTAGTTGTGCACAAGGCTCGCGCCGTCGATCACCACGTCATACACACGCCACGTGCCGGCGCGATCGGTCAGCCGGAAGTTTAACAAGCTGTGGGTCTTGCGGCCGGCGAGCTTCGTCCGGACCTCGGCCATGCGGTCGTCTCGCTGTTCGGAGAGATAGAGCACCTGCTCATCGGCATAGGTATCGATCTTCCCGGCAAACGAATCGCGCAGCAATTGCACGAACAAATCGACGAACTCCTGCCGCTCTTCTGCCTCGAGATTCAGCCATGGCAGGCCCAACGATTGTTTCGCCATGTCTTCATAACTGACGCGGTCTCGCACGATCCGTTCGATCTCCTGACGCCGCTCGGCCAAACGGTCAGGCTGTTTCAACTGCTCGTTCGTGAGAACACGAATCACGTCCTCAATGGTACTTCGCACCGATTCCGTCGGCGTTTGGGGTAACGCGGCGACAGCCGGCGTCACCGGCGCAAGCCACAGCATCAGGCCCAGGATCATGCTCCATTCCAAGAGCTGAGATGTCGGTCGTTTCATCGAATTCATGAGCCCCTTAGGTTAAGACGTCATCCGGTTCGCCGGTTGCAAGAGCGCAAGATCAGTGCCGAAATGGCGATCTATCGTGAGCTATAAAGAATCTAAAAAGCGCCACAAATCCGCGATGCTATCGGCTCGGAAACAATTCTGGGCCTAAAGGCTCAGAAGGAAAAAAGCTTCAGGTGTGGTAGCAAACACTCAGATTAAGGCCTCGAAGAAAGGCGCGATCACCAGTGGCCGTTTGCGAATGCCACCCGCTTTTTTCTCTCCCAACGTTCCAATGCTCACCCAACCATTTGTGAGTGTGCAGGCCAATGTTCATGTGAAGTAGTCGAAGCGGTGAAGAGGAACACCTTCGCTGAGGACGATTGAGCCGCGCCACGTCAATGCCAATTTGAACTAGGGGTGCCCTTCCTTTATAGTGAGTGTTTCGTCACCCCACATCAACATGCCAGCTCTGTCCTATCATCACCCGGCCGTGAAAGTGACGGCCTGGGTGCTCATCGCCTGCGCGTATTTCTTGGCCGGAAAGATCGGGCTCGGCTTCGCCTCGGTGAATGTCAGTGCATCGCCGGTATGGGCCCCGGCCGGCATCGCTGTCGCCCTCTTCCTGCTCTTGGGGTTCTCCATCTGGCCGGCAATCTTAGCCGGGGCGTTTCTGGTCAATATCACGACAGCCGGAACCGTCCTCACGTCCGCGAACATCGCCGTCGGAAATACCCTGGAAGGGATGCTTGGCGCGTGGCTCCTGCAACGGTTTGCCCATGGCATTCGCGCGTTTGAAGCTCCGCCGGATATTCTAAGGGCGGCGCTGCTCGCTGGAGTGCTCGCGCCGACCGTGAGCGCCACCATTGGCGTCACCAGCCTGACGTTGGCGCACTACGCGTCCCCACATGACTATGCGGACATCTGGCTCACTTGGTGGCTCGGCGATGCAACGGGGATTCTGATTGTCGCACCGGCAATATTATTGTGGGCCCGCCACCCGCGCATTGAGTGGACCAGTCGAGAACGACTCGAGCTTGGCCTCTTATTGCTCGTGCTTGTGGTGACCTGTACGGTGATGTTTGGTCCTTTCATCTATACGGGAGACAGGTATTCGCTTCGGGTCCTGCTCGTGCCCATCCTGATATGGGCGGCGTTCCGATTCGGTCCCCGAGAGACCGCTACACTGGCAGTGCTCCTGGCTGGATGGGTCACCTGGGGTACCATCAATGGCCGAGGCCTCTTCACCGGCGACTCAGAAAATGAGGCCTTCTTATTCGGGCAAGCCTTTCTCGGGGTGAATACGGTCATGGCCTTGGCACTCGCCGCGGCCGTGCAGGAACGCAAGGAGGCTGAGGTTCGATTCCAGGCCACCGCTGAACGGTTGGTACAGAAGCGCACCGAAGAGCTGCTGCACACCCAGGCCCGATTGCGCACCATGGCTCAGGCTCTCACCTTGACCGAACAGCGAGAGCGCAAACGCATGGCCGGCGAACTGCACGATTATCTCGCCCAACTGCTCGTGCTCAGCAAAATGAAGTTGTCGCGAGTTCATGCACAAATCCAGACCATTGGCGGTCCGGTGGCTGCCGTGGTCGAAGAGATCGACCACACACTGGCCAAAGCACTCGACTACACGCGCACGCTGATCGCGGAGTTGAGCCCGCCGGTCTTACACGAATTGGGTCTGCCGATGGCGCTCCAATGGCTGGCGGATCAAATGAAGAAACACCAGCTGACCGTGGACGTTCAACTGGGAACATCCCAGCTGCCATTAACGGAAAATCAGGCGATCTTGCTGTTCCATTCCGTCCGCGAGCTGCTTATCAATGCCGCGAAACATGCCGGGACAAACAAGGCAACCTTGACGCTCGATGCGGCGGACAACATGTTGACGATTGCGGTCCAGGACCAGGGAAAAGGATTCAAGACCGACAGGATCGAGCCGCAACAGCCCGGCCAGCACTTTGGCCTCTTCAGCGTGAAAGAACGCATGGAGGAACTGGGAGGATGGCTGCGAGTCGAGAGCGCACCAGGTGTGGGAACGACCGTCACGTTGGGACTGCCATTGACACCGGCGGCGTCATCTCCCGCCCCTTCGGGGAATGAACGACAGGTGCCTCCACCGGCAAAGGCGACCGGCGTGCGGCGGGTGTTACTGGTGGACGATCATGCCATGGTCCGCCAAGGACTTCGAGCCGTGCTGGACGCCTATCCTGATCTCTTTATCATCGGCGAGGCGGCAGATGGCCGGGAAGCCGTGTCCATTGCCAAGAAGCGGACACCGGACGTTATCATCATGGACATCAATATGCCACGCATGGACGGGATCGAAGCCACAAGGCGGATCAAGAAGGAACAACCCGGGACGGTCATCATTGCCGTCTCGGTCAATGATACGCCTGACCTCCGTGAATCGTTGCAAAAAGCCGGCGCCTCCGCGTTTGTATCGAAAGATGAAGCCGGTGAACGACTGTACGAGACGATCATAACGATGGCACTTCCGCAGCAAGAGGCCCGGGGATTAACCTGATACGGATAATTGGATGAGATCATTGTTCGTCCTTCATAGTGCGCTCCTGCTCCTGATGTTGGTTTCTCCAGCTCCAAGCTATGATCAGTCGTTTCGGCTGGGCCCTGAAGATGAATGGCCGGCATCGCAACAGCGACATGCTCCATTTCACACGGTTCGCGAAAAGAACGACGCACGACCTGATCCCTCAAATGAAATGCTGCGAGATGGTGAGTATGGACCAGCACGCGAGATCAAAAGATTCACCGGGCCAACAATTCAATTGAGAGGGACGGCAGAAGAGATTGGACTCGACGGCCGCACACTCGCAAGTGCGCTTGAAGTGAAGTTCCTGCAAGATTTTGCCTTTCTCCAAGCCAATTTTGCCTTCGACAAGACCTACGAGACGTGGGAGATCGGGCTATTTGATTGTGAAGCGTGGACAGTGGGCCATACGTACCCGATCGCTTTCCATCTTCAATGCGTAGCTGGGTCGATGGATGAACCCCGGCACTGGCGCTATGCCACACTGGGCTATGGGCCAAAGGAGAAAATCGCCGAGACAATCAGGAAAGCGTTAGATGCTATTATTGTCGAATACGCCTCCTTTGTGCGGAAAGCGCATGGCAAAAAAGATGGGGGCACGTGAGGGCGGTTGGTCTCCTGTGCTCGCCGAAGGCGCAGACCGGGGATGGCGGTTATTCGTCTCCCTTGCTCGCCCAAGGCGCACACCAGAAGAAGGGATCAGCCTGGTCAGTCCTTGTGCTCGCGGAACGCGGCACACGAGATTGATCGGATTTTTAGATAGGCGGTGCTCGTTCACGCGCGCACGTTTGGACTGAACCAGGCTGCTCCTGAGAGGACGAACAAGCTAGCTCGGATGGATCACTGGTAACGTGGTGCTCCTTGAAGCGCGCAGTCGGAGACGAATTAACCACCATCTTCAAGAAACAACAAGCTAGCCTGGGAGGAACATTAAGCGCGCAATTCGAGACCAATCAGCCCTCATCCCCCGAGAACGCAGCGAGCGAGCTTGGAAGGAGCATTTTAATGGCGCTCCTCGCCTGTGAACGGCTCGTCGCCGGGAAATCGTGAGGGCAATCGGTGGTTGGCTGCGTGGAAGAGCAAGGATTGCGAGCTTAGGCAAGACAGAGTAGCATGCACTACCTGTATTGAAGACAAGAGGTAGTCAGGTGACACAACACAAGACACGATGGATCGCATGCCTCAGTCTCATGCTGGTGTGCGCCTGCTCCCCGAACATTGCCGTCGACTATGACAAAAGCACAGACTTCTCCCGCTACCGCACCTACGGATGGGGCAAGGGCACACCATCGAAAAACCCGGAGCTGGATCGCCAGATTGTGGAGGCCATTGACGACCAGATCGGTCACAAGGGCTTGCAGAAAACGAACGGCGATCCCGATCTAGTCGTCACCTATCACGCCGCGACGCACGAAGAAATTGACTACAACGAAGCGTCGTACAGTTCCGGCTCTGGGCCAGCCTATGGGGCGCCCATCAACTCGTCGAGTGCCGACGCGCCTATGAGAGTTCGAGTGGGCACAATTGTCGTCGATATGTATGATACGACAAAAAAACGCAATGTGTGGCATGGCGTCGGAACCGATCTTGTTGGGGAAGACCCCGCGAAGACTTCCGAGGAGATCCGGAAAGGTGCAACAAAGATGTTCGAGAATTTCCCACCTCGACAATAATCTCCAAGCCCTCGCTTCCCCGTCTTCTCGATTCGTCCAGTGCCTATCTCGGCAGATCAACAGGCCTTACTCCGCTCTTTCCAAGCCGCCCAATAGAAGAGCAGCGCCAAGAGGAGATATCCGGTGGCCCAGGGGCTCCCGCTTCCCCAGCCCGGTTGCAGGACCGTATCCGACGGCATCCAGCGATAGCTGTGCATGAGACCTACCCACGAGAAGGCCGTTGCCACGAGCATGCAGGCACCCGCCCACGCAAATTGCCGCTCGATGATGAACACCGTCATGGCGGCGAGCAGCATGGCGGAGAGAATCTGGCCCTGCTCGAGTGCGAAGGCGCCGCCAAGATAGATGTCCGCTCGCGCGAAGATCGGCAGGAGGTCCGGACTGAACGGCCGATCGACGGTGGCCAGCCCCGCCGCCCGGAGACTGGTCTTGATCAACTGGGCGCCCCACCCTGCAATGCCAGGCAAGAGTCCCATGATCACGGCCGGCGCATGTTTCGAGGGCGTGGCCTGGAAACTTTGTGCCCCGATGATGATGCCGATCCACAGGACGATGGCCATGCCGGCTTCGATTGGAATGATCGCGGCGACGACCGCAGCCGCGCCGGTCACGCAGAGCAGTGCCATCACCACGCCGTTGAGCCACGAATAGCCGATGCGAGCGCCCATCGCCTTCCATCCCGGATGGCCGATATAGATGGTGGTCGGAAAACAGGAGCCGCAGACCGCCGCCACGACGGACCCGACTCCATTAGCCGCAAGACAGGGAGCCGTCGGGTACGCATCTCCAGCGGCTTCGGCGCTTTCCAAATTCTGAAGACTCCCCACGAGATTGAATAGACCCATCGGCAGGATGACGCTGAGTTGCGTGAACAGGATTTCGCGCGATTGCCATAGCGCTTCAATGAATAAGCCAGGTGGGTGCCATCCGAGCGGCTCGAGGGCCTGCGAGAACATGGCTGCATCCGGACGGACCAATCCCGTCATCCAGGCGAGCGCGGTCCCGACCAGGACCGCAAGCAGGCCTCCCGGGATCGGAAATTGGACCCGGCCGAAATACGTGAGCAGTATGATGCCGAGCGGCACGAGCGCTACGACCGGATATTCATAGGTGCGAAAGAGGAAGCCAAGCGCGATGAAGGTCAATCCGATGCCGGCGAGCGTCGAAAGGAGCGCCGCGCGCGGCAGCCACCGGCGAAGCGGATCGGCGAGCACGCTGCCGATCAGTTCGATCACGCCCGATCCCAGACAGGCGACGAGCCCAGCCTGCCAGGACAAGGCGATCGCCTCATCCATGGTGGCGCCCCGGTCGAGCGCGATCAATTTCACCGGCAGCATCACAAGAAAGACATGCGCGAAGAGGCTGACCGTGTTGATGCCGTAGGGCAAGGCGGTGCGATCGTCGCGTCCTTCTTTGACGCCCAAGCGATACGCGAGCCAACTGTAGTACACGTTGCCGACAATCAAGCTCAGGGCGACGGCTGGAAGGATGCGTCCGTAGACCAGCTCCGAAGAATAGCCCAGTAGTCCCCGGCAAAGTCCAACGATCAGGAGAATCTGTATGAGATTGTCGAGCGCCAACCCGAGCAGGCCGTCGACGTCTTGTCGCACGAACCAGCGGGGCCGATGCGGCTGAGTGGCGTGAGCATGATCTGTTTGCAGCATGAGAGGAGTTCGAGCGGGGCTACAGTACTCGAACCGAATGAAAATGAAAAGAAGAAGTATAGGAGGTCAATGGTGCCTCTGCTCCCGCGATGGGTGAACCGCAGGGCCCTCTCGTTGCTTGGCTCCGCAAAAGTGGATGGGTAGGCTAGGTGCTTCCTTGCTCGCCGAACGCGCACACCAAACCAATCGTATGTTTAGGGTGGCGGTGCTTGTCCAAGCGCGCAGTTGGAAGCAACCTAGCCCACCCTGAGGAAGGACATACAAGCAAGCTTGGAAGATCATTGGAACGGACCTTCGAACACTGCGTCTCGCCATCGCCGCCTGGGAAAAGGGCGCG
>DASTQY010000283.1:0-3654 GCA_035761525.1 Nitrospira sp.
CAAGCGATCCATCCGCTGTGGAATATCGGTCACGATGAAGGGGGGCGGTTCGACCATCATTCACCATCCCAATTGCCAGCGATGACCGTATCGCTCCAGCAGTTGGTCCGCCTCGACCGGTCCCCATGTGCCGGCCGTGTACGGATGCACCTCGCGCTTGCCGGCCAACAGAGGGTCGTACAGTCGCCAAGCCGTTTCCGTGAAATCGGCCGTTACGAATAGGGTTTGATCGCCGATCATAATGTCCCGCAGCAACGTCTCGTAGGCCTCAGGCAATTCTCCCCCGAACGCCTGCTTGTAATCGAACTGCAGTGCACGGCCCGTAAAGGTGAAGGGACGGCCAGGCGTCTTGACGGAAAACCCGAGTGCGAATCCTTCACTGGGTTGAAGCGTAATCACCAGCTTATTGGCATCCAGACTGCCCGGCTCCAGAGAGCGGAAGACCTGGATGGGCGCCGGTCGAAACGTAACGCCGACTTGCGTGATTTTGCGGGGCAGTCGTTTTCCAGTTCGCAGGTAAAACGGGACGCCTCGCCAGCGCCAGTTGTGGATTTCCATTCGCAGTGCCACAAACGTTTCAGTCATCGAGTCCGGGAGCACTCCTTTCTCTTCTCGATAGCCGGGAATCCTCTGATCGGCGATCTGCCAGGCCTGGTATTGACCGAAGACGACTTCGCTCAATGGAATGGGAGAAATCGAATGCAATACCTTGAGTTTCTCCGCTTGGATCGCCCCGGCTTCAAACGACACCGGCACTTCCATGGCGACCACGGTGACCAACTGCGTGAGATGATTTTGCACCATGTCGCGTAAGGCACCCGCCTCTTGATAGTACGCGCCGCGATGCTCGACTCCGATATCCTCGGCGACCGTCACCTGCACGTTCTCCACAGAGTCCCGATTCCACAGCGATTCAAAGATGGGATTTGCGAAACGAAACGCCAACAGATTTTGGACCGTCTCTTTGCCCAAATAGTGGTCGATCCGATAGATCTGAGATTCATCTAGATAACGATGCAGGAGCGTATTCAATGCGCGGGCAGAATGGAAGTCGTGACCGAACGGCTTCTCGAAGACCACCCGCACCCACCCCCGACTTTTTAAGAGACCCGCCTGATCGAGAAATTCGACCGTTGGCGGTACCACCGTCGGAGGGAGCGCCAGATAGAAGACCCGGTTTTCCGGGAGATTGCGGTCCACTTCCAGTTGTCGAATGTATTGGGCGAGTTGCTGGTAATCTTCGGGCCCACCGCGGCGGACGGTCTGATAGTGAAGATATTCATGGCACCATTTACGCAGATCCGGCGCGTGCCGAGCGACGGAATTGTTGAGGCCTTCGTAGGCCCAGAGGCGGAAAGCCTCCTCGCTCATTTCGGGCTGCGCGGCCCCGACAATGACCGTGTTTTGTTTTTCCAATTCCCCGTACGTCCGAAGATGAAATAAGGCCGGCAACAGCTTGCGCCTCGTCAGATCGCCGGTCGCGCCGAGAATGATAAAAAGATGCGGTTCAAGCGAAGGTTCAGCCATCGTCTCCCTTTCACGTCTACGGGTCTCTTTGACCGTACGATTTAGTGGTTGATCAGGTCAACCCACCAAACCCCTGAACGTCCTAGATGGATCTTACCGAAGGAACCGGACCAATGGAGGGAGTGAAGCGCGTATGTGGCGGAGAAACAACCCACAGGGTGACGTCACGCGGAATCAAGAGGCGAGTAACGTCACATAGACGGTGCGTTCACGTGGGCCGTCTAATTCGACCAACAGCACGGATTGCCATGTGCCCAAAGTCAATTGTCCGTCCGACACAGGAATCGTGAGCGAAGGACCAAGAATCGACGCCGCCATGTGAGACCAGGCATGCGACGGATCATGCGCATGACGGAAGCGGATGGAAGGTATCACCTGCTGCACCACCTCGAGCAAATCCTGCTCAGTCCCCTCGCCAATCTCCCCTGTCGTCAAGGCCGCGGTGGTATGGGTGACAAAGAGCGTGCACAAGCCGTCCCGCATTTTTGCATGACCGATCAGCGATTGAAGCCGATCGGTGAGATTGACGACTGCTTTCAGACTCCCAGTCTTGACCTGGAGCTTCTCCGCCATTCCCTTCATCCGTTCGCCAGATCATGATCATCGACAAGCGGGCTCGGAAGAAGAAGCCCCCAACGCACGCAATCAACGAGTCATAGGTTTACTGGAGTCACAAGAGTGGGCCAGGCACTTTACCGCTGAAGGCGTGAGGGCGCCCGATGCTGGTCCGACTGCGCCCGCGGGCTCGGCTCTATCACACTGCTCCCTCCAAGCTCGCTCGTTTCTCCTCCTAAGGGCGGTCTGGATCTATCCCTCACTGCGCGCTTGACCGAGCACCGCCTTTCTGAAAATCTGATTGGTCCGGTGTGCCGCGGTCGGCGAGCAAGAGGGATAGACTAGACCGCTCTTCTCACGTTTCCATCATCTCCAACCGTGCATCGAACTCGTGTCCGCAGGAGATGCAACGAATGCAATCGGATTCCACCGTAAATTCGTCCGACCGGATCCCCATGCCTCCGCAGTCCGGACAGCGGGCCAGATGCACCCGTTGATCGTCGAGCGTTTCGTACTGACTGCCCCGGAAACAATAGATTGGTTTGCCGTCCAAGAGCCACGCGTTGCCTGCATTATCGACGACGGGTAGCGCCAGGTAATGATGGTTGACGTAGTCTTCGATGTCCCGGCGGCTGGCAAAGCCATCCTTGATACATTTTCCCGTCGCGGCTTCATATAAAGCCTGATCTTTGATAATTGCTTTGGTAGGTCCCATGAGCTTTCCTCCTGCTTTAGAGAGTTCTTGCTCTTCTGCGTACATTTCTCGCGGTGCCGAACGCTTCGAGCCTCGTTCCCACGAGGGCACGAATTCAAACGACGCCGGAGTAATACCGCAGAATGTTGGACACGGAAATCACGCCGATGATCTCCCCGTCTTGGGCGACAGCGAGATGCCTCGTGGCCTGCTCCTTCATCAACCGCACCGCCTCAATGAGCGGCCGGTCTCCGTGAATCGCCACGAGCGGCTTCCGCACACAGGACTGTACCGGGGTGGTGTTGGCGTCTAGACCATTCGCGACGACGTCACGGGCCAGAGCGGAGTCGGTGATGAAGCCGACATAGGTTTGACTGTCTGTCACGAGAAGCGAGCCGGTTTTCCATTTCTGCATCAACCGGCCGGCTTCCCGCAAGGTGGCGGTTTGCGGGACGCTACGCAAATCAGATGACATGTGCTCGGCAACCTGAGGGCCCGTCAGCATGTGTCTGCCTGACTGGAACTTCTTCGGTTCGTCGGCGCGGCGGGCCTCCAGTTCTGAGACACAGCTTTCCAGGACGCGAGTGCGCTGTAGAAGACTTTGGCGCTCGCTATCGAGGCCGATGCTTTCCGGCGCTTCCTCCGTCATATTGACGAGTCCCGCGGCCTCGCCTAACTGCGCATACTGGTAGGCATCGAGCAGCGCAGATGTTTCGCCGAGCAATTCGGCGATCAAGCGTTCCGAATCCGAATCGAATTCTTCAAGCGTGCGGCTGGCCTTGCCCTTCTTCACATAGACGGCCAGCTCCGCAAGGTGTTTGCGCATGCGCTCGATGCTACGGTCGAGGGACGGTCGCGGTTTCTTGGAAGCGATGCGT
>DASTQY010000284.1:0-2464 GCA_035761525.1 Nitrospira sp.
CACGATGCCTCAAAGGCTCAGCAGCAGATGCAGGCGTTGAACGATCCAAACCAACAACAGGCCGAGCATCAAACGGCCGCGCCGTCCAAGGATCCATCACAATTGAAAGACGTTGTCGGGTCGACCGATCAGGCGGCCAACAAGGACATCGCTCGTGGTTCCGGATTTTCGGTCGGGGGCTCAGGCGGATGTCAATTTAAGCAAGGCGACATGGTGCGAGTGGAAGCCTCTGACATGGGAACGATCACCACCATCAAAGCCTTGACAGACCACCCAGGGTCCGCTATTGCAGGAAAGGGCCAAGAACAATAATCTCAACCACAGATCTCAAGGTGAGACCTCATGTGTAGGTCTCACCTTGGAAACTCTGAAACGAGTGAAGGGAAACTGGGGGTAAGGATGACTGAACCAGAGAGCATGACTCAGGCAAGGGGCAAGAGCGGGAAAGGAAAAGCCGTATTTAAACGCAGCAAGTCAGAAGCGACGTCCGAAACGGCGTCTCGAGAACGGCAGGAACCTGGCAGGAGTCCGTCAACGGACCCACGTCGGGAGGAGACGTCGAGTGGTCAAGATCCGCAAATCATCGCACGAATCCGGCAGCGCGCCTACTTGTTGTATGAAGCGAGCGGATTCGAAGAGGGCCGCGCTCTGGAACACTGGCTGGAAGCGGAGCGACAGGTGACTGGCTCACCCCAGAGACCGATAGAGAAGCCGTCGACAGAGACTTAGACCGACACCAAGCCGCCGGCTGGTTGCTGGAGTGCCCAATCAGGCGCCTGGACAATGACACGTCCCTGGTGCAAGACGAGCTGAAAGTCGCAATGACGCAAGGTGT
Organism: Nitrospira sp.; assembly: GCA_035761525.1. Taxonomy (GTDB): domain Bacteria; phylum Nitrospirota; class Nitrospiria; order Nitrospirales; family Nitrospiraceae; genus Nitrospira_C. The sequence goes on from DASTQY010000284.1 coordinate 836, forward strand.
TCAGCCGATGGGCGATCATCAGCGTCGTGCGCCCGGCGGTCAGTCGTTCCATCACTTCGATTAAATCCTTCTCAATTCCCGCATCCAGCGCGCTCGTCGGCTCGTCAAGAATCACGATGGGTGCATCGCGCAAGAACGCTCGCGCAAGCGCGATCCGCTGGCGTTCGCCTCCGGAGAGCCGAGAGCCACGCTCGCCTACCGGCGTCTCATAGCCTTGAGGCAATGACCGAATAAATCCGGTGGCATGAGCGGCTTTGGCTGCGGCCTCAACCTGCATGTCCGTCGCAAGCAGGTTGCCGTAACGGATGTTTTCGGCGATTGTCGTGGAAAACAATTGCGGGTCCTGAGGGACGATCGCAAATTGCTTGCGGAGGTCGGTCAACCGGTACTCTCGCAGGTCGTTGCCGTCCAGGAACACGGCGCCGGAGGTCGGATCATGGAATCGAGTGAGGAGATTGACGATCGTTGATTTGCCAGCGCCACTCGGGCCCACAATCCCCACTCTGGTGCCGGCAGGAATATGAAAAGATACGTCCCGGAGCACGGCGGCTGAAGAGGGATAGGTAAAAGACACGCCGCGAAACGCTACGTGCCCTTTGGCCTTGTTCAATGGTGTGGAGGCAGGCCGGTCTGTGACCAGTGGCGGCGTGTCGAGAATGGCGAGCGCCCGTCGAAATCCCACCAGGTGGGATTGTAATTCAGTCAATTTTTTGGCCGCGGTGTCCAACGGGGCGGCCAGCTGCGCCATATAGGCCATCAGCAGCAGTAGGTCACCCAAGCTCAAACGTCCGGCCTTCACGTGGCTGATGCCGATGAACAGCGCGATGGCGGTTCCGATTGTGATTGTCATCCCGAACGTGAAATCAAATCCGCTGCAGATGGTCGCGAGAGCATTGTGTTGCCGTACCCAGTTCATTGCGTGACCGAGAAACCGCCTCTGCTCATGTTCTTCTCGTCCGAACGCTTTGACCAGACGCGAAGCGCCCAAGACCTCCTGGGCGCACGCTACTGTCGCTGTCTCCGTCGACTTGACGTCGGTCCATTGCCGCCGCAAACGCCGGCCGCAGCGGTGGGTGAGCCAGAAAAGCAGCGGCAGCATCGTCAAACCGACCGCAGCGAATTCCACATCGATGATCAACATCAACGCCGCCAGTCCGCTCAAGAGGCAGCAGGCCTTGACGAACGGCAAAAACGCATCAATGGGAATTTGTTTGACTGAGGCCGCGTCATGCTGAATGCGGTAGACCGAGTCGGTGGGGCCATGTGCCTCATGGTAAGAGGCGCAGATGCGCTGAAGATGTTCAAACAATCGCTGACGAAAGGCATAGATCAGTCGCTCACCGGTATAGGATGACAGAAGCCACAGCACCATGCTCTGGACGTGAATCAGCAGGGCGATGCCGACGTAGGCCGCGCATACGAAAAACAGCAAGCTTCCCGACGATGAAGAGACGTTGGTGGGGAGCCAAGCTTGCAGCAAGGCCGGAAGAGGCTTGGTCCCGAGGACGCTATCAACTGCCAAGGTAAGGGGCAAGGGTGTCAATAGGCTTAGGGGAATGGACAGTAGGACGACGAGACAAAGGCAAGCCAGTTGTCCTCGAAATGGCGCGATGAATGGCCATGCCCGTT
>DASTQY010000285.1:0-3821 GCA_035761525.1 Nitrospira sp.
TGACAGGAACCGACGGAAGCTTTCGGCACCCCACGGGGACTTCATGACCCGAAAATCAAACACGAGATGGAGTTCGTCGTCTCCCGTGCCGTAGAACGAGGCTGGTCCCCCGGGAGTGTCGGCAGCTGCTTCTCCGATCAACACAACGTCTCGATAGGCCGATACGACCTCGCGTAACTCGCGCATGATCTGGTGCGCGACTTCCTTGTCCCGATCATGAATGTGGTGCTGTCTTGTGTAGCCGCGAAGGCCGAACCGAAACGGATTATCGGGCCACCGCATGTCCTTGCCCAGCCAATTGATCGCATCAAGCCGAAACCCATCCACCCCGCGATCGAGCCAGAATTTGACCACGTCCCACATGGCCGCACGGACGGCGACATTCTGCCAGTTGAGATCCGGTTGTTCCTTCAGGAAGGAATGGAGATAGTATTGGCTGCTTCCAGCATCCCAACACCAGGATGAGCCGCCGAATCTGGCATTCCAGTTACTTGGTGGCCGCCCGAAGGCCTTGCCGTCTGCCCAACAATACCAATCGCGTTTGGAGGCGGAACGGGACCTCCGCGAGTCGCGGAACCACTCATGCTGATCGGAGGTGTGGTTCAGCACGAGATCCATGATGACGCGGATTCCCCGTTGGTGAGCCTCCTGCACCAGCGCGTCGAAGTCGTTGAGCGTGCCGAACCGTGGGTCAATGTTGACGTAATCACTGACATCGTAGCCGAAATCTCGCATTGGAGAAGGGTAGACGGGCGAGAGCCAGATGGCGTCGATGCCGAGCGATGCAGCGGTGTTGCTGCGGAGGTACTCCAGCCTTGATTGAATGCCTCGCAGATCGCCAATGCCATCATGATTGGAGTCCTGAAAACTCCATGGATAGATCTGATAAAAAACGGCCGATTGCCACCAGGGATGAAGCGCACGATGGGACGAAGCGGATGTTTCTGGCGCGGTCATAGAGACAAGGCAGAGTCTCTACCCTTTGGAGAGAGTATTGTCAAATTTGTTAATCACTTTGCGGCGTTCCCGGAGAGTCTATCATTCCAGGGTGAGTGAGGCGGTAGTGCTTGGTGCGATTGCGTTGATTACTTTATCGGGAGTTTCACGCTGATTGCTCCCCCAAGCTCACCCTCCTTTCCGCCCTCGCGCGGGTATCCCGAAATATCACGCTGGCCTTTTGGCTCACCGTGGCAATCGAGACAGGCCTTGCTGTAATACAATGGCAGCACGAGACGGAGAGTCTTGCCGCCATCTGTGACCTGCCAGTTTGGCCGTGATTCGTCAGAGGTCGAGGCCTGTTCGGCCAGGGCTTTGAGGACATCAGCTTCATACTTATCGGGTTGGTTCTTCTTGTTTCTCAAGAATCTTTCCGGTGCGATTTGTCGAAGGTAGATGCCGGACCATGTCGTAAAGCGGGCGGCAGTCTCCGTGCCAAAAGTCGCCGGAATGAGTCCCTTATAGCGAATTCCTGGAATATTGATGGGGGTTTGGTACCCGGCAATAGTTCTCTTACTTTCATCTACAAGACGATCAAGGAGAGGACGGGCAATAGCCGGAATCTTACCGTCCGAGTCCGACAGATTGATGCCCGTTCGTTGTTCAAAGACAGTGCGGAGCTGCTTTTCAAAAACATCGGGAGTAAAACCTTTGTCTCCCTTGGAGGCATCGTTGATAAGCTCCTGGTTCATTCCGACTACAAGACGGCCGGAATCAAACAGGATGGCCAAAAGACGTGAAGTTTCTCGCTCCTGCTCATGATCCTGTGCACGTCCCCAGGTGAAGGAAAGGGCGGCGTATATCATGATCGCCAGCATGGCCACCATGATGAAGCGAGGCGATCGAAGTCTTAACAGGTGTGTGAAATGAGGCATGAAATGGGTGGCTTTTCTTTCCGCGCTTTTTCAAGCTGGTTGCGCCGGTGGGCCATTCTAGCTATGGCCCTGGTTTTAGCGCAAGAGCAGATTGTCGTTCAGGGATAGCAGAGGGATAAGTATGAGCGATCTCATTACGTGGGTTGGAGGGAAGGTCTGCGGCCTTCTGCAAGTTATCTGACGAAGAGCCTCGATTCTCCATTGCTTAGGCTGTTTTCCCAGATTGTGAATTCATTCGAAGCGAGGTACACAGACGATCAGACATCGAATGGTCCGATACATTCGTCTTGCCGCAGGATACGATCCTTGCATCAGAGACAGGCAGCAAAAGGAGGGGTGATGGATGATGAGATGAAGGCCCTCGTGCAGCAGTACATTGATCGGAGGAAAAATCAGAGACAGGACCTCGTAAAGGAGTTGGGACTCTCCGAGGTGGAAGCAGACCAGGCCGTCTCCACACTAGAATTGTATTTCCACATCGAGGCATCTGAGGATCAGTGGGCACAGGCTTGGACAGCGGCCAAACGCGATTTTCTGACCGATGGCGAGCGCACTGGTGTACGGCTGGCTGATCTTGTCGTCAAATATGTCGACATCGCACGCCTGGGTGGAGGGCCAGAGAGTCGATGGACGTAAAGAATCGGTGAGGTTTCGACAAGAAGAGAAGGGTTTATTCGCCGGGCTCCACGAAGTGTGGCTTGGTGATCGTGACCCGGATCGAACGGGTGAGCCGTGGAACTATCCCATGCGTGGGCTTCATTGGATGTTTAGCTAAAACCAGTGAGAGAGAAGCAAACTCATTAACCGTAGGTCAACAAGGCGTCACTCACTTTTATTTTTTCCCGTGATCCACCACCCTCCTTCCTCCACAAGGCGACCCCGATCCGCCTGTTGAGGAACTGGCACTTAGCGTTTCTTCGCCCTCAATTCGCCCCCCCTCCATGGATCCCCAGCCGCTCCAGACGCTACAAGCGGATCCACCGCCGGATTTCAATGTTCCTGGGAAGTTCATGTCGAAACTACCATCAGCCCGACTCGTCACACCCCAAATTTGGTTAGAGTGTTGTCTACCTTTGGGCATGGCAAAGGCTCGATAACTCCAGCCATTGGCATCTTTGTATACTTCAACAAAGAGCTCAGTGTATTGGAGGGAATGAACCGACTGGAATCCCAATTCTTGGAGATCGGCGGTGTATGTTCCAGTCTCTGCAAAACGCAAGCGCTCCAGTCGAACCACCTCAGTCAGGGCTGACGTGGCCTCGACAGCTTTGGCTCCCTCCACGGCCTCCAGATGAATCGGGAGAGCCAGGGTGGCCAGCACCGCAACAATGGCCAGACAGATGGTCAACTCGATCAGGGTGAATCCGCCACTGCTCCGCCATATTGTGGATGTGTGGTGAGTCGGTTTCATTGGTGGTTCCATGCTGTTTCTGTTGCGGTCTTCGAAACCGCAATGAATTCTTCGGGTCCTCCTGCCTAGACCCGGTTCCATCCCAGGTGCGTGAGTCTCTTCCACCGCGCTTTGAGTTCATTGGTTGACACGTCCGCGGCTTGATCGCTGAGGACAAAACACTGTTTGCCTTGCGCCTTCGCCCGGTACATGGCGCCGTCAGCGTCACGAATCAAATCTTCAGGACGTTCGTGCAGGTTCGTGCTCAGGGCAATGCCGATGCTCGCGCCGACCTGTACCGGTTCACCGACATCAATCGGCGTCTGCACTTTGGCGAGGATGCGCTCCGCCACACGTATCGCATCCGAGGGACCTTTGACGTGGTTCAGTAAGAAGGTGAATTCGTCTCCACCATAGCGTGCAACGATGTCGCCCTTCCTCAAACACCCTTGAAACACTCGTGCCGTCTGTCGGAGCACGGCGTCGCCGGCTTTATGTCCCAGCCGGTCATTGATCGGCTTGAACCCATCCAAGTCGACAAACAAGAGCGCAAAGTGCAT
>DASTQY010000286.1:0-2700 GCA_035761525.1 Nitrospira sp.
GTCCGGATCTGGATCGCCATCTCACGGACCCGCTGGACCATTCGATCCTTCAGGACCCCGTGCAGGTTCACGGCTTCCATTTTGTCGACAACCTGTTCACGGATCGCGTCGATCTGCTTTTTGATCTTCTTGAGCTTTGCGGGATCTTTTCCCGCCTGGCGGGACTTTTCGTACAGCCCCTTCAGCGACGTCGACACCTTCCGGACGGTATTCAAGCCTTCCAGGGTCTTGAGCCGCAATTCCTCGTAGTCCCGCTCGACTTCCTCTTCTTCGAAGTCCTCTTCCGTTTCTTGTATCGGCACGATCTCGCGGACGTCGATCTTGCCGTTCTTAAGCTGATCGCGGAGCGCGAGGATGAATTCGATCGTCATCGGCATGCCGTAGATGACAAATGCGATGTCCCGTTTTCCCTCCTCGATGCGCTTGGCGATTTCAATCTCGCCTTCGCGGCTGAGCAGTGCAACGCTCCCCATCTCCTTGAGGTAGAGCCTCACCGGATCGTCCGTCCGACTCAGTGCCCCCGGTGTCAGGTCAATTTCCTTTTCATTGTCCTCCGCTTCACTGTCCTCCGTGTCTTCGCCGGCCTCCTCCTGATCGGGGGCGGCACTCCGGTTTTTTTGATGACGTTCACCGTCCGGGGCATCGACGATTTCGATGTCCATTTCGCCAAACATCGTCATAATGCTGCCGAACTGCTCGGAAGAGACCACTTCGGCGGGCAACGTGCTGTTCAACTCGTCGTAAGTCAGGAACCCCTTCTCCTTACCGATCGAGATCAGCTTCTTTACTTCCACGAGCAATTCTTGTTTCGCCATGCTTACTCCTTACTTACTCCCTTCACCATAGAAAGCACTCCGACAGGACGACCGGCCTTTTGCAGACGCATGTCATTGACACGGGCATTCAACACCCTGGCATCTTCGATCCGTCCTTCACGCTCTGCGGCCTTGAGCTGCGTGATCAGGTCACGCAGCACGGCTTCTGCCCGCTTTCGATCGATCGTCTCGAGACACCCCTGTATATGCGCGCGGGCGTCGTCAAAATGTTGTTCTTGCATAGACAATTCTGTGGCCAGGGGCCCACAGTCCGGGTCATCGACGACAACATCGAGCAATCGACGAAGTCCTACGCGACCGTCCGGCTCAAGATGGACCAGTGCGGTTTCAACGATTCGGCGGCAGGCTGGCATCGAAAACGCTTCAGGACGCAAACGACGGACGTCGGCGGCGGACAACTGGCCATGCAGCAACAGATAGATCAAGTCCCGTTCCTCCGGAGCCCCCTTCGACGAGATCACGGGCGGTGCCTCGCTTTTGGACCCAGCCGAACGCGGCGGATGTTTTTCCCGCAAGGCCGGATACCGATCAATGAGCCGCTGCTGATTGATGCCGAAGCGTTCGGCGACCAGACGAATCCGTTCTTCCCGTTCGATGGGATGCTCGCTCTTTTGCAAGATGCGCAAGATTTCGTCCACGCCTTGGATCCGCCCTTCCATGGTACTGCTCTCCGCAGTCTTGACGCTCTGCTCAAGCGCAAAATCCAGTAAACTCGGAGCCTGCTGTTCCAGGCGGGCAAAGGCGTCTATTCCTTCTTTTCGAACGTAGGTATCGGGATCTTCACCGGCCGGCAATGTCACCACCTTCACGCCCAATCCGCTGTTGACGAAGAGATCCAACCCTCGCAAGGCAGCCCGGACACCGGCCGCATCGGGGTCGAACAGCAACACGACTTTCGAGGCGAACCGCCGGAGCACCTGCACATGTTCGAGGGTGAGGGCAGTCCCAAGGGTCGCCACTGTGTGAGTCAACCCCGCCTGGTGCAGAGCGATCGCATCGAAATAGCCTTCGACGACAATGACCGTCTTCGTGCGGCTGACGGCCTCGCGGGCGACATCAAGGGCAAAGAGCGTTTGCCCTTTCTTGAACAGCGGCGTATCCGGCGAATTCAAATATTTAGGTGTCCCGTCGCCAAGGACGCGGCCACCGAATCCGACGACGCGCTTGCGGAGGTCGGTGATGGTGAACATGACTCGACTGCGGAAACGGTCGTAATACCCGGTACCATTGTCCCGAGCAATTACCAAGCCGGCTGCGGCCATGTCTTGCTGGGTGTACCCCTGCTTGCCGAGCCACCTGATTAATCCATCCCATTCCGCGGGGGCGACACCGATGCCGAATCGCTCGATCGTCGCCTCCAGAATGCCTCGCCCTGCCAGATAGGCTCGCGCCTCAGCTCCGGAGCGATCGTTCTGTAAATTTTGCTGAAACCATTGTGCAGCCATCTGGTTGAGTTGTTCGAGGCGAGGGCCTTGAGCGATCTGGGGTCCTGAAGCGGAGACGATGTCCTGAACCTCAATCCCGACTTTGCGACCGAGATCCCTGACCGTTTCTGGAAAACTTGCTCCGGTAATTCTGGTCAAAAACGTGAACACATTGCCTCCCGCGCCACAGCCAAAACAGTGAAAGATCTGCCGGCTGGAGCTGACGGTGAACGAAGGAGTTTTTTCTTGGTGGAAGGGGCAAAGACCCTTCAAATTCTGTCCGGCACGGGTCAAGCTGACATGCTGCCCAACAATCTCGGCGATGTCGATCCGATCTTTGATCTGATTGATGACATCGTCAGAAATCAGGCCTCGACCCATGGGAGACGCAGCTCCTCACTCCCCCAAACGCGGTGGGGCTGGTATGCGTAAGTGATCGG
>DASTQY010000287.1:0-3724 GCA_035761525.1 Nitrospira sp.
GTCATTAGACAGATTGTTCATGAAATTACGGCCGTGTCCGCCGCGCTCAAAGTGCCGCTGCCCCTGGACATGCCGGATCGGGTGGTGAAGTGGACCCAAGAGATTCGAGACATTCACACCTCGATGTACGACGATTGGAAAGCCGGACGGCAAACCGAGGTCAGGAATTTAAACGGCTACATCGTGGAGCGGGGCCGTGAATTGGGAATTCCGACACCGGTCAACGAAGCGTTGACAGCGATGATCAAGACAATAACGGAGAAGCCGCGGACCGGTCCGGGCATCATCGAGATCGACGGCGCGGTCGTTCAGCCGGTGGCCTTTGACCGAATGGCGCTGCGTCAGCTGCCGGCTGAGTGTCAGGTCAATGACGTCAATACGCGCATGTCCAGCATGAGAGGACGGGCCGTTACAGTGAAGGGCTTGCTGGAAATTCCTGCGCTGGCCATCGCCGCCGATCACGTGACCTTTCATTCGCATGACGGGAAGTACGCCGCGACGCTGACGCTTCAACAGGCCAGGGACTTTGGGTTGCTATTGTATGAAGTGGATGATCAGCCACTGCCCGAGGCAAAGGGCGGGCCGTACCGCTTGATCACTCCGGGCATGGGCGATCTCTGTGCCAATGTCAAAGCAGTCCGTCGTATCGAAGTGCGGATCGGGTCCGGGAAAGATACCCGCCCGTCCGAACGGCCGTCCGTCTGTACCGAAGACAAGCGCTCCTGATTATCGAATCACCTGAATGGCCTTCCATCGTTCCGATCTATAACGCCACAACATCAAGCCCATTCTCAGCGTCCAGTCTGCAATCATGGCCAGCCACACGTAGAAGATGCCCAAGTGGAGCCAGACCCCTGTGATCAAGGCAATGGGAACCCGGATAGCCCACATGCCGATGGTGGTTGCGACCATGATGAAATGCGTGTCGCCGGCGCCGCGCAGTGAGCCGGCCAGCACCATGGTCAGAGCGAGCGGAATTTGGATGAGGGCGACGATCTTTAAAAAGAGGGTGCCCAGCTCGATCACTGATTCATCGCTCGTGAACGCGCGGAGGAGCGCGTAGGGGAAAAAGAAAAACACCAAGCCCATTCCCGACATGATCACGATCGCCAGCCGGTTGGCCTCCCAGTTCTCGAGCTTCGCTCTCGTATATTTTCCGGCGCCGATGCTTTGACCTACCATCGTTGCGGCGGCGATGGCGAATCCATAACCGGGGAGGAATGACAAGGATTCGATTGACAGGCCGACCTGATGAGCGGCATAGGAGATCGTGCCGTAGAGCAGCACGATTTTGGTGTAGGCGAGAATCCCGGCCTGCTGAACGATGCGTTCGCCGGAGACGGGCGCACCAACCTGCCACATGGTTCGAAAGAGATCCCACCGGACGTGCTGCGAGCGATGCAGCAGGGGAAGACAGCGAAGGCCCAAATACAAGGTGCCGGCGCTCTCCGCGATGCCGACGGCGATGGCTGCGCCTTGCACGCCAATCGCCGGGAAACCCCAATGGCCGTAAATCAAGGGATAGGCGATGAGGATGTGCAGGACGTTCACAACGATCATGGCATACATCGGCGTTTTCGTGTCCCCGGTGCCTTGGAGGATTGAAGACAGCACTTGGAGCAACACGGTGAACGGAATGACCAGAAAGATGAGCGTCGAATAGGGCAGTGAAAGTGCGATGACCTCCGGAGCGGCTCCCAGGAGCCGCATGGCCAAGCGGTTCAGCAAGAGGCCCCCGGCCATCAAGACGAGCGACACGGCGAGTGAGAGGGCGAGGAAATGACGTGCGGCCTGACCCGCGTCATGATGCCGACGGGCACCCCACAATTGCGCGACGATGACGTTGGTCCCGACCGAGAGCCCGGAGACCAAGGTGCTGGCGATAAAAGCCAAAAGCTGGCCGAGACCCACCGCGGCAATCGGAATGGCGCCCAACCCACCGACAAGAAACACGGCGACAATCCCTTCCGTGCGTTGGAGCAGACTGCTGACAGTGACGGGAAGTGCCAGTGCCAGGACGGAGCGCCGGATCTGAGTGACACCATTGGCCATCAACCCATCCTAACAGAAGCGGTACTGAGCGGCCTGGACAAACAAGGCGAGCATCAATTAGGGTTTGCTGACATGACGACATCTCCTGAGCCGGACCACTTGCCTCTCATCGCACCTCGCCTTTCCAAATCGAAATTCCTGTCAGGATTGCAATGTCACAAGCGGTTGTATCTCGAAATCATGCGGCCTGAACTGGCCACGCCTCCCGATCCTTCGACGCAAGCCATCCTTGCCATGGGAACGGAAATTGGTGTGCTGGCACAGCGACGATTCCCTGGCGGAGTTGTGGTCGGGCCAGCGGTTCGGCAACGAGAAGCGGCGATCCTCCAAACTGCCAAGCTGATCGAAGACTCTCGGATACCCGCCATTTTCGAAGGCGCGTTCGAATATGAAGGGGTCGTGGTGCGTGTTGATATTCTCGAACGGATCTCTGTCGCGGACGGGACATCTCCGGCTTGGCGGCTGATCGAAGTGAAATCGTCCAGCAGAGTGAAGGATGTGCACCTCGATGATCTCGCGATTCAACGACACGTGCTACTGGGGGTCGGCCTCAATGTGGCCGAGACCTGCCTCATGCATATCGACACCGGTTATCTGTACCAGGGCGGTGAAATCGATCTGCAGGCTCTGTTTGCCGTCGACGAGGTGTCGGCGCTCGTCATCGATCGGCAAAGAAAGGTGCCTGAGCAACTCATCGCAATGAAGGCCGTGTTGTCCGAACCGCACCCGCCGGCGATTGAGCCGGACGCCCGTTGTCATAGCCCCTATGAATGCCGATTTTGGGTTCACTGCACACAAGACAAGTCTCCTCGGTGGATTTATCGCTTACCCGGTGCGAAAAAGGTCGTGGAGGGATTAGTCCAAAACGGTATTACGACAATCGACGACATTCCCGATGACGTGAATTTGTCCATCACCCAGCGTCGGGTGAAAGACAATGTGGAATGGGTCTCGACCGGGCTTGGTAGCATGCTAAGGGCCGTGGCTTATCCCATTCATCATCTCGACTTTGAAACCGTCATGTTGGCCGTTCCGAGGTTTCCTGCGATGAGGCCGTACCAGTCGATACCGGTGCAATGGTCCAATCACATTGAGCTCGAATCCGGTCAGATCATTCATCAGGAGTTCATTCATGGAGACGCAACGGAACCACGTAAACGATGGGCGGAGACGTTAATTGAATCGCTCGGCGATGCGGGCACGATCGTGGTGTACTCCTCCTATGAAGAAGCGATGATGCGACAAGTGGCGGAAGCCTTTCCCGAATTTCAGCGGGCGTTGTCCGCAATTACCAGGCGGTTGTGGGATCTGCTTCCTGTCATCAGGGAGCATTATTATCATCCCGGGTTTCAGGGCTCCTACTCGATCAAATTCGTATTGCCGGCGATTGTGCCAGGGATGAGTTATCGAGACCTCTTGATTCAGGACGGCGGGCAGGCGGCCAGTGAGTACTATCGGATGGTCTTTGTCGAAGAAGACTGGATCGAACAGGCGAAAATCAGAGAAGCGCTGCTGCAATATTGTGCGAGGGATACGATGGCGATGGTCGAACTGCGGCGTGTGTTGATGGAAAAGGCGGCGCCATTGTCCTCGCAGGCCGGCAGCAAGGTCGAGCTGAGCTAAAAAGGATGGAGTGGTTGGGAAGGGCCAGTTCCGACTCGCCGGCGTCCGC
>DASTQY010000288.1:0-11169 GCA_035761525.1 Nitrospira sp.
GCGATGGCGCAGCTCCAGCGATTTGAGAATTTCAAACCCGACTTTCACTTCTTCCACCGGATCTGCCGCCAACGACACACGCAGCGTGTCGCCGATTCCCTGGGAGAGCAGGTAGCCAAGGCCGATAGACGATTTCACGGCACCGGTCATCGCCGTCCCGGCCTCCGTGATGCCGATATGCAACGGATAATTGGATTGATGGGCGAAAAGCCAGTAGGCATCGATCGCGTGATGCACGTCGGACGCCTTGAGCGACACCTTTAGATTGGTAAACCCCACGTCTTCCAATGCGTGCACCGCATTGAGCGCCGATTCGGCAAGCGCTTCGGGGGACGGCCAGCCATACTTGTCGAGCAGCGGGCGCTCGAGCGATCCGCCGTTCACACCGACCCGCAGCGGAATGCCACGTGCATTCACCGCCTTAATGACCTCTTCAACCTTCCACCACGCACCGATGTTGCCGGGATTGATGCGGACACAATCAACGATTTCTGCGGCCTTCAAGGCCAACCGATGGTCGAAGTGAATGTCGGCGATCAAAGGAACGGTCATAGCCGCCTTGATCTTTGGAAGCGCGGCTGCCGCCTCGTCATCCGGAACGGCAACGCGAATCAGCTCGCAGCCCGCGCTCTCGAGATGTCGGATCTGCTCGACCGTCGCCGCGACGTCCCTCGTATCGGTCGAGCACATCGACTGAACTGAGATCGCGGCGTCGCCGCCGATCTTTACCGTGCCGACTTGGATCTGCCTGGTTTTACGACGTGAGATGTGCATCGTAGTCGATAGTGAACAGAGCGCCCATCTTCGATTCTTTCGCTTAAACTCTTAACATGCCAAGGCCCGCGCCACGACCGATCGCTTACCGCGGCTTGCCGGCGGCTGCTGTGACAGCGCGCCAACTTCAGGCTTTAACATATCCCCTCTCCCTGCTTAGCTCCCCTGTTCATCCCCGTGCGGCAGGTGATCAATTGCCGCTGAAAAGTATTCTGCTTCGCGCGACACGGCGGGGCTCTTGCTGACCAGTTCCTTGACGCTACGGGCGATTCCGTCCGTCGTCAATCCATAGCGCTCGCGCAAGAGATCTTGCGGCCCTTGTTCGATGTACCAATCTGGCAGACCCAGGATCTTCGTTCTGACGCCGGTCACACCGGCATCGGAGAGTGCCTCGAGCACTGCCGAGCCGAAACCGCCCATCCTGCAGCCTTCTTCGACGGTCACAATGTAGCGGACGCGCTTGGCCACCTCCACGATAAGCTCTTGATCCAAGGGCTTGGCAAAGCGGGCATTAACCACCGCCGTCGACAACCCCTCCTGACTGAGCTGTTCTGCCGCCTTCACCGCCGGCCACACGGACACGCCAATAGCAATGATGGCGACATCGGTGCCATCGCGCAGGAGCTCAGCCTTGCCGATGGGCAGTTCTGAGAGTTCCCGGTCCATCTTCACACCCAGGCTCACTCCTCGTGGATACCGAACAGAGGCCGGACCGTCATAGTGGAGCGCGGTCTTGAGCATATGCTGAAGCTCATTTTCATCTTTGGGGGCCATGACGACCATGTTGGGCATGTGGCGCAAATAGGCATAATCGAATGCGCCATGATGCGTCGTGCCGTCTTCCGCGACGAGCCCGCCGCGGTCAATGCAGAACGTCACTGGAAGATTCTGGGTGGCAACGTCGTGGACCACTTGATCGTACGCGCGTTGCAGGAATGTCGCATACATCGCCACGACCGGCCGCATGCCCTGCGCGGCCAAGCCGGCTGCAAAGGTCACGGCATGCTGCTCGGCGATGCCGACATCATAGAGGCGGTCGGGGAATTCCTTTTCAAAGGCATTCAAGCCTGTTCCCTCGCACATCGCTGCGGTAATGGCGACGAGCCGACGGTCCTCCCGGGCTAGCCGGATGAGCGAGTCGATAGCGATCTGAGTATAGGAGGGTCGTACGGCTTTCTTTGCCGGAGCCCCTGTTTCCCGAACAAAGGGCGGACAGGCATGGAACCACACCGGGTTCTTTTCTGCCGGCGCATAGCCTAAGCCCTTTTTCGTGATCACGTGAAGTAGGACTGGTCCCCGCATCTTGAGCACATTTTCCAGTGTCGGAAGCAGATGCTCGAAGTTGTGCCCGTCGATCGGACCGGCATAGCGGAATCCCAATTCTTCGAACAGCAAGCCCGGCAGAATCGCTCCCTTGGCCAATTCTTCTGCACGACGGGCGAGCTTTTCGACGTCATAGCCGATATGCGGGATCTTCCGGAGCAGCTGGCCGGTTTCTTCACGCATCTTGGTAAAAAACTCTCCGGTGAACGTTCGGTTCAGGTAGGAAGAGATGGCCCCCACGTTCTTGGAAATCGACATCTGATTGTCGTTCAAAACCACGAGAAAGTCTTTGCCGAGGCCTCCGGCATGGTGCAACCCTTCGAGGGTCATTCCGGCCGTCATCGCGCCGTCGCCGACCACGCAGACCACTTTGTGCTTCTGACCTTGCTGCTCCCTCGCCTCGACCATCCCGTAGGCGGCCGAGACGCCGGTGCCGGCATGGCCCGCATTGAAAGTATCGTAGACGCTCTCTTCACGCTTGCAAAACCCGCTGAGCCCGCCATATTGCCGGAGGGTATGAAACTGCTCCCGCCGCCCGGTCAGCAGCTTATGGGCATACGCCTGGTTGCTCGTGTCCCACACAATCCGGTCTTGAGGCGTATCGAGCAGGTAATGGAGCGCCACGGTTAATTCAACGACCCCTAGATTTGAGGCTAGATGGCCGCCCACATTGGATACGGCCCCGATGATCTGCTCTCTAAGCTCTTGGCATAATTTAAGAAATTGCGCAGGCTTCAGCCGCTTGAGATCAGCCGGGCCGTGAATGGTTTTCAAGATCGACATGGCAAAACTCCTTTGCGAGTGTCCTGCCCCAGTATCAGCGGGCCGAGTTCAGATAGGCTTGGCGAAGAGTGAAGCGGTTAGCATACCGGCTCGAGCAGTTTCACACAAGACCTCCATGAAGTCAAGCGGTTAGGCCATTTTCTTCCTTGGGGTAGGTCCTTTCCCCTTATGGACGACGCCCATCATGTTCGGTACCGGTAGGTAAAGAGGACTGCCACGGTGAAGTCCGCGGCCCCTCCGGTAATGAAATCGACGTTTTCGACGGCATACATCTGCCAGAGCCAATGCTCGGCCATGCGATAGCTGAAGCCGGCCACGAGTTCCGTGGCTCCCTTGTCGAAAACCTCGAGACCTACATGACGGAAGGGGGTGGTGTAATAGTCGAACTGTAGCGTCAGTGACAGGTTGTCCGACCACAGATATTCAGTGGCCGCCATCCCGGAGATCGTCGGATAAAGGGACAATCCGGCGATACGGCCCGTCGGCAGGACGGTGCTCAAGTTGCCGTATAGTATCCATCGCCCTCCGAGCCGCTTCTCGGCTGCGACTCCAACCCCGAAATCCGGACTGCCGCTTCCAAAAAATTCCCGCTCGTTGCCTGTGGGGAGTTTGATTGCCGTCCGAAGCGACAGCGCCGGCATCGAGGACGTTTCGGTCAAAAGCTGATACTTCGCCTGGAGCGTGCTATCGCCGAGTCCGACCGCTCCCTTGGTTCCAGTGACGATCTGTTGCCCATTGCGTGAAATACTATAGGCGTAGCTGACTTGGCTGAGCGCCTGGCGTGCCGGCGATATGCCGGTCGTTGCTCGTTCGACGGCTTCAATCGCCCCCGACATGAAACCCGTGTACCGGTACAACACGGGCACTTCGAGAGCGACCTCCAACTTACGGGTCGCGCCATAGCGCAAAAAAAGGCCATTCCGCAGCGTTTCAAATTTTACGCTGGCTGCGGCGCCGGGCGGGGCTTCGCTGTAAATGGCAGCAGTTTCAGCGAGCTCGAGGCGCACGTCCAATGCGCCGGGCTCCAATACTGCCGCCCGGTCACCCGGCATATTGAGGACCAGCTGCTGCAGAGGATTGAAATTCCGCACAGGAAAGGGGCCGAAGCCTTCAGCGGACGCTGAGGACGGGTGCAGGCAGGCCACGCCGATGAGGCCGGCCACAAGCGCCCGGCAGGTTGAACCCCCTCGGCGATCATCGGAGCAAAGCATGTCAGTATGGGAAATCCAGGCCGGCGAAGATGGCGCCTCCCTCTTTGCTATATCCATAGTCGATTCGACCGACGACATTGGGTCGGACGATGCCCCGGAACCCGATACCAGGCGTCATGCGGTAGTCCTTAAAACTGACGTCCTTAAAATCGGTAAACACCTGACCCGTGTCCAAGAAGGTGGCCATTTCAAAATCCGCTGCCACGCCGGCGATCTTTGCTCTGACGAGATGTATACGTTCTTCCACGCTGGCCGCGATCAGATGCTTATCGATAAAACGATCGACGCCGTAGCCGCGGAGATTGTTTTGTCCTCCGAGCGAACTCTGTTCAAAAAACGGCACCTGTGAGCCGAGGGTCGCCTGCAGGTCGGCTCGGACGATCAGGATGGCGCGCTTGGATTCGCTGGGGAAGAGCTTTTTTACCTCCAACTCATACCGTGAAAACACCGGGAAATCGCTGTTCCTCAGGTTCTGATTGACTTCCGCATAAGCCGTCACGGCCATGCCGTCCGTCGGCGAGATGAGGTTGTTCCTCGTATCGTAGTAGAAGGTCGCCCGGTGCCCGATGATGATTGTTTCCCCTTGCACGCCGTCCACCGTGGGGTATCGATCCCCCGTAAAGGGAAGATCGGTGGCGCCTCTCTGCAGGCTGACTTGGCGCACGCGTTGGCCGACGGCGATTTGCGTCACCTCATTGGCGTAGACGCCAAACCGCCAGTTCGCCCGCGCTTCGCGCGCGGTATAGTTGGTTTCATCCGCCTCGACGGTGGTTTGCCCGAGCCCGAAGAATCGAGAGGTCGCATTTTTGAAGAACGAACCGCCGAAATTTAAGAAGTACCGGCCGTCGCTGAAGGCCGGATCAATGTAGTTGAAGACCAACTTGCGCTCAATCTTCTCAGTGAGCGACGCGATAAACTGCATCTGCCTGCCACCGGTGTCGTAACGAAACAGATTGAATGTCCCTCGCGTGCCAACGATCGAGTTCTTAATCACCATCGGGGCCAACAAATACTTCAACTCTCCGTCTGGATCGGTGATGAGGATGGGGACGATCAATCCGGCGTCGCTGCCGTCATTTTTTGACGTTGACGCGGACGGGATCGGGAATATCTGGGTATCCGCTGCGGCGAGTCTCACCCACACAGCGGTCATTCCTACGGCCAGGCATACAAGAAAGATCGCGATGCCGCGCGGGGTCGTCATGAAGGATCGGCTCGAAGGTGTTACGGGGCTTTGATTTTGTCGGATTTCTTGCGGAGTTGCTCGATCAATTCGGCATAGCTGCCGTTACGAAGGATTTTGCTGAACTGTCCTCGGTAATTGTTCACCAGGCTGACGCCGTCCACGACCACATCGTAGACCCGCCAGGTGGAACCCTTGTTGAGGAGACGATAATCCAGTGGAATCTCGGTCTTCCCTGTGAGGACCTTCGTCCGGACCTCGGCATATTCCTTTTCGGTGCGTTCGTTCACATACTGCACGCCCTCCCCGGAATAGGATTCGACCTTGTCGGCGTAGGTGTTGACGAGCAGAGTCTGGAAGAGCGAGACAAACTCCTGCTTGTCTTTGTCTGACAGATTCGCCCAGGGCGCTCCCAATGACCGACGGGACATTTCCTGATAATCAAAGCGCTCTCCCACCACCTTTTCCAATAATTGTCGGCGCTCGTTCGCTTTGGCCGGCTGCTTCAGGTCTTTATCGGCCAGGATTTTCAGCACTTCTTCGATGGTGCCCTTCATAGCCTCGGTCGCCGCGCCGGCCCGGGCGGTGTCCGGGACCACGCCAGCCAGTCCCAGAGCTGCCACCATCAGCCCTGCACATACGGTTCGGCCGAAATTCCTCTGAACGGGTGCGGACATTCTCATAGCTCGACTCCCTCATGCTCGTATGTCTCGATCCGGCGCAACGGCGCCAGGTCATTTCACATTACCATGGACGTACTGACTGACCAACTCTTCTAAATCCAAGCCGGACTCCGTGTCCCGAATGGTATCGCCGGGTTTTAACGGATCCCCCCCTCCACCCGGTGAAAGGGCAAGAAATTTCTCCCCGATAATGCCACGTGTTTTGATTGACGCGATCGTGTCCGTATAGAGCTTGACAGTTTTGTCCACTGCCAGAACCACGGCCGCTCGATCCTCGTTGAGTCGAATCGCCCGGACGCGGCCGACTTCCACGCCAGCTATTTCGATCGCCGAGCCGGCCTTCAGGCCCGAGGCGCTATTGAACTGGGCGATGACTTCATAGACGTCGCCACCGATCAGTTCGAGCTTACCGAGCTTAATCGAGAGATACCCGAGACAGACAATGCCCACAAGCACGAACACGCCAACGATGAATTCCAGTTTGGTCTTTTCCATCCGTGCACTCCTTGCCGTCTCAGCCTGCGGCTACTCCGCTCAGCCTGATCGGACCGCTCACAGAAATAAACTCCTGGATTTCAGGATCAGTTGTCTTCACGAAGTCGGCGGCCGGCGCCATGAGGGCAATCTTGCCCTTGCGCAACATCGCCACCCAATCACTGATGGCGAAAATTTCGGGGATCTCATGGCTCACCATCACGGCGGTAAACTTGAACCGCCGCTGCATCGTGACAATTAAATCGTGAATCGACTTCGCCATCAACGGATCCAGGCCGGTGGTGGGCTCGTCAAAGAGCATGATTTCCGGCTCCATGACCAGCGCACGGGCGAGGCCCGCCCGTTTCTTCATGCCGCCGCTCAATTCGGCCGGAAACTTATGCCCCATCCCGGCCAACCCCACCTGCTCGAGCTTCTCGTCAACCCGCCTCGCGACCTCGGTCCCCTTCAGTCTCAATTTCTCCCGCAAAGGGAACGCGACATTTTCGAAGACGCTCAGCGAATCGAACAATGCCGCTCCTTGAAACAGCATGGCAAACCGCTTGCGAACCTCATTGAGGGCCTTGCCGCGCAACCGGCTGATCTCGACGTCGCCGACCCAAACTTGTCCGCGGTCCGGCTGCAGCAGGCCGATCATATGCTTCAACAGCACGCTTTTCCCCTCACCGCTCTTGCCGATCACGGTCGTCAGTTTTCCGGCCGGGACTGAAAAATCCATGCCCTGTAACACCGGCTGTCCGCCCAAGGTTTTTTCCACTCCCACGAGTCTAATCATGACTTACAGCAAGACAGAGGTGAGAAAGTAATCCCAGACCAAGATCAATACCGAGGACAGCACCACCGCTTCGGTTGTGGCTGTGCCGAGTCCTTCGGCGCTGTGCTTGGTAAAAAATCCTTTATAGCAGCAGACCCAGCTGACAATGAGCCCGAAACTGATCGACTTGAGAATACCGCCATACACATCCTTCCATTCCACAGCCGATTCGATCGAGTTCCAATAGGCCCCGCCGTTGCCGCCCAACAGCTCGACTCCCACTAGATAGCCGCCATAGATACCGACGACATCGAAAATCGCGACGAGCAGCGGCACGCCGACCAGACCCGCCACGAGTTTGGGAGCAATCAAGTACTGCAACGGATTAATCGCCATCGTATCCAGCGCATCGATCTGCTCCGTGATGCGCATGATTCCGATTTCAGCCGTCATGGCGGAACCGGCCCGAGCCGTCACCATCAACGCTGCCAGCACCGGTCCTAACTCCCGAATCATGCTCAAGGCGACCGCAGAGCCCAGAAGACCTTCGGACCCGAACTTTCTGAGCGTGTAGTAGCCCTGCAGTGCGAGGACCATGCCGGTAAAGCCGGCCGTGAGCACGACAACGAAGGTGGATTTGTACCCGACGAAATGCAGTTGTTTGACAATCTGCACAAACCGGAGCGGCGGACGGACCAACCAGACAAACGATGAGAGCACAAATAAGAGCATCCGCCCCATCTCTTGAATCGAATCCAAGGCCCATGCGCCTAGTCGTTTGACCATCATGCTCTTCCAATATTAGTGGCTGGCGCCAAGCCGAACCCTCGTGCCGCATAGGCGGAACACAAGGCCGTCAACCGGTCGGCAGCCACACGGCTCTGGCGCCGTAGGCGGTTCAGTCCAATCAGGCTTGATGGGTCCATGACGACTGCGGTAATCCCTCGCATCCAGCCCGATCGCGTGAGAAACAGATTGAAATCCAGGGGCAGATCTTCGGTGACGATGTCTGACACGGTCCGGCAAACGGCAAAGGGAACGCCTCTCCTGAGGGCGGCCGTTCCTAGCGCCGCGCTTTCCATGTCCACGGCGATGGCGCCCGTGAGACGCGCGATGCGTTGCTTCTCTGCGGCCCGGCAGATGACTGTCGCCACAGACACTAGGGCGCCGCGATGCGCTTTCGATCCAATGTCGGCAGCCGCCGCTCGTGCCGCGTCCGCTGCCCCCTCATGGCAGAGCACCGGCTGTCCCGACTCGTGCCAGCCGTCGTCGAACGTCCCTGAGACCACGCTCGTGCCAACGATCACGTCACCAATGGCAGCACCTGGGGCCAGCGCGCCAGCAAAGCCGACGGAAATTGCCAGGGCCATGGGTTCGCGATTCAGCACGGCACTCACAGCGGCATGAGCCGCTTCAGGCCCGATTCCGGTGTGAATCAGCCAATACGACCGAGCGGCCTGCCGGCCGATGAAACAGCCCACACCGCCGATGTCAATCCGGTGGTCGACCGGTAAGGCACGCCGCACGGCTGCCAATTCCCATCGCGTCGCCACGAACAGTGCGACCGGACTGGCAGCAGATCCGCCGAGTGAATGTCCGTCAGTGAATGAGGTCGGCCGGCCTTGAGTCAACAATCAAACCGATAGCATCCCGCCGCCAGAATCTGGTTCCGCACTTCGTCAGCTCGCATCTTGTTGCGCGTTCTCAGATTCCGATACATCGCGAGTGCCCACAGTGGAAAATACTGGCAGTACCAGTGATAACGGAGATAGAACACGCGTGGAAACCCGGTGCCGGTGTGCCGAACCTCTTCCCACGAACCATCCTTCATTTGATGACGCAGAAGAAATTGGATACCTCGCGCCACACTGAACGAATCGCACATGCCGGCCGACATCAGCCCAAGAAGCGCCCAGGCAGTTTGCGACGGGGCACTTGGACCCCTGCCGGCACAATCGGGATCCGCATAGGAAAGACACGACTCTCCCCATCCGCCGTCCGGATTCTGCTTCGATTCGAGCCAAGCCACCGCACGACGAATGTAAGGCCGTGACAGATCTTCTCCAATGGCGCGGAGGCCTGCGAGAACGGACCACGTGCCGTAAATATAATTCACTCCCCACCGGCCGTACCAACTGCCGTCTGGTTCTTGTTCGTGTTTGAGAAAGGCCAGCGCGGGCGCCACCGCCGGGTGCGACCGATCATATCCAAGAGCAGCAAGCATTTCGAGACAGCGTCCGGTCAGGTCCGCCGTGCTCGGATCGAGCAACGCATGATGGTCGGCGAACGGGATGTAATTGAAGACAACGCGATTGTTGTCTTTGTCGTACGCACCCCAGCCGCCGTCCGAGCCCTGCATGGCCACGACCCAGGCGGCCCCTCGTCGAATTGAGTCCTTCAGCTCCGCAGGGTCTGCCATTTTGACCTTTGCGAGCGCCATTAGCACGACGGCCGAATCATCCACGTCGGGATACAGTTCATTCTCGTGCTGGAAATACCATCCACCAGGTTCAGCATTGGGAGAGGACACCTTCCAATCGCCGACAGTTTTCGTTTGACGGGACATCAGATAGGCTGCGCCTCGCTGCAGCGCCGGGTGGTCCTGTGGCATCCCCGCCTCGATGAATGCATTCATCAACAGCGAAGTATCCCAAATGGGCGAGTGACAAGGCTGTAAGTGCATGGCCTCAACCCGTTGATCACCGATCGACACCGTGTCGTAGACTTCCAGGTCTTCGATTTCTCTGAGCGCTTTTCGGACCAAGGGATCGTCGACCTGATATCCCAAACACTGGAGCGCCATAATTGAGTTGGCCATAGCAGGATAAATCGCCCCGAGACCACCGCTGCCTTTGATATGTTCCAGCATCCAGGTGGCGGCACGATGCAGCGCCTTTTCACGCAACCACAGAAGCGGCATGTGGTCATAAATCTTCAGTAACGCATCCAAGGCGACGAATACATTATGAGGCGTCAGCCACTTTTGGTCTTTGTTAAACGGTGGAAATTTCCAATAGCGAATTTCAGCGCGGGGGCTCGCATAGAGTTCCTCGATGCCCTGTTCCTTGGAAATGCGGCAAACCGGACGATGCGCGAAGACGATCAACAGGGGAATCAACACGGCGCGAGACCAATATGAAATCGCGTAAATATTGAAATAGAACCACTTGGGAAGGAACATGAGTTCCACGGGCATGTGCGGAATGCCTTCCCAGTCGTACTGATCGAAGAGGGCCAGCGTAATCTTCGTAAAGACATTGGCCTGAACGAGGCCGCCTTTGCCGAGAATGCAATTGCGCGCGCGCAGCATGAACGGTTCGTCTCCCGCAATGCCGCTCAACTTGAGAGCGAAATACGCTTTCACCGACGCGCTGATTTCCGATGGCCCGCCGTAGTAGATGGGCCACCCTCCGTCGGGCAATTGGGCGGCGCGCAAATAGCTGACGGCCTTGCGTTCCCGTTCAGGATCGACTTGATCCAGAAGCCGTCTCAGCATCAGGTACTCAGCCGTGAGGGTGGTATCGGCTTCCAGTTCGGCGACCCAATAGCCTTCGGTCGGATGTTGTCGCGACAGAAACCAGGCTTGGCTTCGCCGTATGGCATCATCGATGGTGTCGAGTTGGCTGCCTGCCTGAGATGAAAGGCGGCGTGACGTAGCATCGGCAACGACAGTTGACTTGTCTGACACCAGCCGGAGTGAGGGCCCGGCAAGGGGGTCGGCGGTGAGGTGGTCTGGAACCGAAATGAACAAGCTATCGGAAAGGCGGTCCAGGATAGTTCGAATCAGATTCATCGGCATTGAAGGAACACACCGGCACTGTGAATGCGGGTGATCAGCGGTGCCACTGACCTCGCGACAAGAGAAGCCCTGGACCCCATCGCTGCGGGACTAGTCCGTGGGGATATAACAGACGGTGTGGTCGAAGTCAAGCAAGGGGATGCGGAAGTCCTCTGAACTACGGG
>DASTQY010000289.1:0-2197 GCA_035761525.1 Nitrospira sp.
CGGTGCATTGCGCGGCATGGTTGAAGCCTTTCAATCGCAACTGGATGTCATCAAGCAGGGGGGCCAGGAAGATCCGTCCGTGAGTGCCCATTGGAAGAAAGAGATCATGACTCTGTTGCCGGTTTCCTCAAATGCCTCCGCGGAGGGTAGTTCGGAAGAGCTGGGAACAGACTACCTGGTCCCGACCATCGATGCAGAAGTGCTTTCCTATTTTGCCCCTGAAGCCGACGAATATCTCCAGACCTTGGAGGTCCTGACCAACCGTCTCAAAGAAAATCCCGGGGACGCGGAAACCATCCAGGCGCTGTACCGGACCGCCCATACGCTTAAAGGGTCAGCGCACACCATCGGGTTTAAGGTCATCGGCGACATCGCTCATCCTATTGAGTCCTGCATGATTGCGGTGCGCGATGGACACATTCCCGTGTCGACGGCGCTCCTGGCGACGATTGGAGATGCTGCGACCCTGATTCGCCTGGTGCTGCGCAGGGACGAAAGCACGCTCGCGCAATTGCGTCAGGACGTCACGGGTGTCACCCAGACCTTGCACCAGATCGAAAGCGGTCAGCCCGTTGGTGCACCAGCGTCGGCCGTGGCGCGTGCGTCGGAACCGCCCGTCGCCCACGTCGCGACGGCCGTGCTGGAGCCGCCGGCTGCCACGGATCAGCCCGCTACTGCGGTGGCTGCACCCTCGTTGACCGATGAGTATCTGATGCCGCAACTCGACCCGGAGGTCTTGTCCTATTTCGCGCCTGAGGCGCAGGAGTATCTGGAGTCATTGGAAGCGCAGTTGCTTCGCCTTGAAAAAGAACCGCAGAATCCGGATTTGATCAATCAATTGTTTCGCACCGCGCATACGCTGAAAGGTTCTGCCTATACCGTCGGCTTCCAGTCGATCGGCGACCTGACGCATTACATCGAAGATTTCATGGGCGCAGTACGTGAAAGTCGGGTCAAGGTCCTGCCGGGGCACACCGACGTATTGCTGAGATCGGTGGACGTCGTGCGTCTATTGATGCGCCGTGATCCCACGCTGACGGGAACTGTTCGTCAGCGGTTTGCCGCGGCGATGACCGCGCTCAAACAACTTGAACAGACGAAAACGGTCGAGACTCTTGTCAAGGCGGCCCCCGTTCAGTCAAAGCCCGAGCCGGTCGTCGAAGAGGCTGCGCAGCAGCCTGAGCCTGAACAGGTCAAGGTGAGAGATGCCGCCGCCGAGGAGCGGGAAGTCATTCGCGTCAGCCGTGATCGTTTGGAACGGTTGCTCAACCTGGTCGGCGAATTGGTCATCGGTCGTGGGCGGCTCGAGCAACGTCTCAGTGTCTTGGAACAACTTTCACAGCAAGTGTTGGCCTGCCGCGTGCGACTCATCGACTCAGTACGGTCGTTCGAAGAAAAGCATACGTTCACCCTGCCGACCTCCACTGGCGGTGCGGCCGATCAGTCGAAAGGCACGCCGGGAGCGGCGATGTTCCAGGGACTGAGCGATTTCGGCAGTCTCGAATTCGACAAGTATGACGACTTCAACATCCTGGCCCGGCGCATCAGCGAAGTCACGGCGGACATCTCCGAGTCCATGACGCAGTTGAGCGGATCCATCCGGCGGTCGCATGAGGACATGAGCCAACTGCAGCAACTTACACTCGGCATGCGGGATGAGATCGCCCGCGCGCGTATGGTGCCGATCGGCACGCCGTTCACACGCTTCCGCCGGGCGACTCGGGAAATGGCAAGGGCGACGGGTAAGGAAGTCACCCTGGTCACCTCCGGAGAACACACGGAAGTGGACACCGGCGTCGTCGAGCGTCTCGTCGATCCGTTGGTCCATCTGGTTCGCAATGCCGTCTACCATGGGATCGAGCCGGCGGCGTTACGCGTCTCCAAGGGAAAGCCCGCGGCCGGCACGATCTATCTCCACGCCTCTCATCGAGGCAATGCCGTTCTGATCGAAGTGGAAGACGATGGGGCCGGTCTCGATATCGACAAAATCCGCGCGAAGGCGGTCGAGCGCGGCCTTGTGCGTTCTGACATCGCCAAAAACCTTCCCGAAGCCGAGGCCATCAAGTTCATCTTTCTTCCCGGCTTCTCGACCGCCGAGCAGGTGGGTGATCAGGCGGGCCGTGGCGTCGGCATGGACGTCGTCAAACGGGTCATCGAGAGCATGAATGGCCATATCGACGTAGAATCCATCCGCGGT
>DASTQY010000290.1:0-4624 GCA_035761525.1 Nitrospira sp.
TGGTGCAGCAACAAGGGGTAATTATGTGACCTTGGACGCCTCAACGACGTTAGGTCTGTTCATGCGGAACGGTTGGCCGGACGAGGGGTTGTGTTTAAAAGTAATCGGTCAAATTATCCAATCCGCGGAGGGCAGCAAGCCCGTACGCATTTATGGCGAAATGGTCGCAGTCCTCTGGGCTGAAGGGAACGCTCTTGCTGCGATACACCTTGAAAGACTGTGGAATAAATTAGCGGCTCAGCGGAACTTTACGCTGCTTTGCGGGTATCCTTCTTCCGCCTTTCACGGGGCAGACATGGATTTTGCCTTCGAGGATGTTTGTGCCTGTCATTCTCAAATAAAAGGGTTCAGATCGTCCGCCCGAGTGTGATCCCTGCCATAACCCCGCCAGGAGCTGCTGGTGTCGATGCCTGCGAGGACTCTGTCAGCCGCGACGCAAATCTATCTCCTCGCACGCGAAAGAAATTGCATGGTTGCGGCAGCCTTTTCAATTTCTAGACATAAGTCATCTAAGCCGTGGGTGCCCTTTGTCATCACCCGGAAGGCCCCTGCTTTCTCCATCGCCGATTTGTGGTAGCTATCTTCTGTGACGGATAAACCCAATACAGCTACGTTTGGATAATGTCTCCGCACCAGCTTAGTCGCCACTAGACCGTCCATTTTCGGCATATTGATATCCATCACCACAACCTGAGGGCTAAGCTTTCCAATAGAAGCGATAGCCTCTGCACCATTATCGGCTTCACCTACGACATCGATACTTTGAACGCTTTTCAGCAAACTACGAATGGCTTCTCGCACCATGCGGTGATCATCCACGAGTAAGACTCGGATTCCACCCGCCTGTGTTGCCATGAGCGGCCCCCTTTCGATACATAAGTATATCTAGCTAGTAACCCTAGGGCATCCAACTGTAGCGAAGTCATGTGTCCAGATCGCCTAGGCAAACCCCTAGCGACTATCTCCCCGCCTTTCTGAAAGCCTCCGTTCATTAACTGCCTTTCTATTTGCGCGGTTAAGATAAGATAGGCAGGGGTACTGACAGAAATTGTCATTCCATCGGTGTATACCTTCAAACCTGATTTAGGATTTATTGACCCTAACCCTAGGGTAATTGCCATCAAGCAGGGATGGTTCAAACGGTAGACTTGGTTGTCAAACATATGTGGCCAGGAGAGGGAATCATGAACATTCATTTTGTCAGGTTTGTTGTGATAGCTGGTGTCATTGTCGCGATAGGCGGTTGCGCCGTCTCGTCAGACCGTCCTTCAGGCGAGGAGGCGCAAAAAG
The DNA here is from genome assembly GCA_035761525.1 of Nitrospira sp. Lineage (GTDB taxonomy): Bacteria > Nitrospirota > Nitrospiria > Nitrospirales > Nitrospiraceae > Nitrospira_C. The sequence goes on from DASTQY010000290.1 coordinate 1,291, forward strand.
CGAGTCCAACTGCGCGCCCCCTTGATCCACAGCAGGCCGAACGTCTCAAAACCGTCATGATACCGCTCCTTGCCAAGATGGATAAGCCACTTGATCCCTCCCAGGCGTCTGTCAGCTTTTTGGATAGTCCTGATATCAATGCCGCGAATGCCGGCGGAGGGAAGTTTTTCGTCACACGGGGGCTGCTAGAAAAAGCGAATGATGAACAACTTCGGGGCGTCATGGCTCATGAAATCGCTCATGAGGACAAAGGTCATGTGACTGAATTACAGACGATCGGCGCTGGTGTTGGAATCGCCTCCATGCTGCTAAATCAGATCAATCCGATTGCTGGCGCCATTGTGCCTGTAGCGGGAGATTTGCTGGTTGCGAAGCCACACGGGCGCCAAGCCGAGTACGAGGCCGATGCACACGCAGTCACCATTCTTCGTCGATCCGGCCTTGATGGAAAAGCGATCATGACGAATACGCTCACCTGGCTCAAGCAAACGGCGGGATCCAGCAAAGGCGGCTTTTTCTCTACTCATCTCGGTAGCGACGATCGGATTCAGAAAATCCAAGAGATCGCGATGGGTGTCGTTCGAACGCCGCCAATCCCCTAATCCGTCCAGCTGAAAGGCCCTGGATTCAGTTGACACCCTGCCGCAGGGGTGGCCTCAGCAGAGCAACCCACCCTTACCCTACGCGATCAGCAAGGTCAATCTAGTAACGACGCCGGAAATAAAAGCAGGTATAGCACTCTATGCACTGCCATGGATACCATCCAAGCCAGCTCAAGGCATGATCCATCCACCCGCAGCGCGTCACCCGTTGGCACCTGCACTGACAGAGAGGGTTGGATTTGAGAGCAGCGGTGGAAAAACGCGAAAGCCGTACGTGGACGTCCGTCAGGGCACGCCCAATGAAGGCGGTGAGATGAGTAGTTGAAGTAACTAGAAAGTCACCGGTCAGTTTCATGATCGGGTACATACTGCTCTCAAAGAAATACTTGGAATTGGGGAGCCTACGTGCGTCGTGGCATCCCTTTCCCTCTTGCTCTAATCCCACCATTGTTCCACGTCGCCGGTGTTCGTTATTTCGTTGCAGAAGTCCACTAACGCTCTCACTCCCAGCTCGAATCTCAATCGATCTCCATCTACAAACGCTCCATTCAAGACCCACAGGCAATCCTGAAAAAATGGCTGCTGCTCTACCAGCGTGGGGGCACGATCTATTCTAGCCATCGCTAGGTGCCATCCTTGTTCCCATTCATAGAAAGTCTCTTTGGCTCGCCGTCTCACGATAATGCGTCTTTTCCTCATCATTGATTCCCCATTGGTTATGGCTTCGTCGTGTCCAGGTGTACGGTCGAGCGCATCAGGTCCAGACGACTTGTTCTCGATTCAGGAGGTACTCAAGCACCTCCATGGTGTCGCGCATTTGAGTTCGAGCACGCTCTGACATAGGAAGGACAGCTCCACAAACCTTGCCAGGCTCAATATCGTGGAGTGAGGGGATGCCTCCTTGCCTGCGTCGTTCGCCTTCTTCTTTGTGACTTGCCATATTTCGATCTCCCTTGTTAGGCCGTCCGATATAGAAGCATATGACTGGAACGCGTCCTAGTCACGTATTTCCCGCTTAATGACGTTACCTTCTGACTCTTTCTGGTTTTCCGCGAAGCGAAGTCTCTGCCTTTACAGGCGGTTGAATAGCCGCATTCGATGCTTCAAGAGATCAGTGCGAACTGAAAATGCTGCTATTGTTGTATCGCTTTGCAGCGCTATCGGAATGCACTTTGCACAGGAAGGAGTAATCGCACACACGCGTAGCGGAGGGAAGAAACATGGAGTACCTCATGGCAGTGTCGGCCGCCGTAAGTGTATCCGGAGCGCTACTTTTCATCACGTACGTTTGGCGAGATTAGCGTGCATCAATTCCGGCTTGCTGCTGGATCAGAATGAATACAGATGGTCCGAAAGTGATCCATATGCGAATGCCCGTCACTCTCTATGAGGTGCGGTATGGCACTCCTAGCAACAGTGAAGCGACTCTTGGTGGTCGAAGACGATCCAGATCAATCTCGGGCTGTCCGTGAGCGTTTGGAACTGTACGGATACGCCGTGTCGTGTGCACAGGATGGCCAGAACGCTATGGACATGTTACAGGCAGAGGCCGCTTTCGACGGTGTGCTCTTGGATTTGAACCTGCCACATGTTCCCGGCCTTCAGGTCCTTGCCGCCACACGCCAAGCCCTGCCTCATGTACCTGTGCTTGTGATGTCTGCCTCCTCGTCCCGTCTTCAAGCCGCGAAGGAATCCAATCTGGCGTGCGGATATATCGCAAAGCCATTTGGAGCCGATCAATTCAAGCAGGCGGTGCGAGGGTGTTTCGGTCCCGCATACCAGCCGACTGCCTTGTAGCGGAAGCGGATCCAACAAGGAGCCTAGCAGCATGGAAGATGACACAAAGGAAACCCATGATGAAGAGACGTTTCGGTTGCTGTTTGAAAGCATCCAGGACTATGCCATTTTCGTTATGAATCCTGAAGGAATCGTCAAAACTTGGAATCCCGGAGCCGAGATGATGAAAGGATATCGATCGGATGAAATCGTGGGACAGTCCTTCTCTCGTTTCTATTTGCCGTCTGACATCGAAGCGGGAAAGCCACACATGCTGTTATCCCACGCCGCACGAGCCGGTCGAGTCACCGATGAAGGCTGGCGCGTCCGAAAAGATGGGTCCCACTTTTGGGCTTCTATAGTCATTACGGCGCTGTACGATCAAAAGGGAGCAATAAAGGGGTATGCCAAAATCACACAGGACATGACCGAGCGAAAACAAATGGAGGATGACTTACAAGACACTCTGTTTCTCCTGGGACAGGCCAATAAAAAACTGGAAGAACTGGATCAACTCAAATCCCTCTCTATTTCGGTCGCGACACACGAATTGCGCTCTCCGCTTACCGCCGTCAAGGCGTACGTTGACAACCTATTCGAGGGAGTAGCGGGCGAATTGCCCGAGAAGGTCTTCTACTACCTCACCCGCATCGGCTACAACACGGACCGCGTCATCCGGTTGGTCAATATGTTGTTGGACATCTCGCGCATAGAGGCGGGGCATATGCATTTAGAACTCGATAGAGTGTCAGTGTCTGAGGTCATCCGCGACGTGGTAAAGGATTTTGAGTGCATGGCGAGGACTAAAGAGATCGCCATTCGCGCCTCGGCCGTAATGGACGCGCCCGTGAGAGCTGATCGCGACAGAGTTGAGCAAGTGTTGCATAACCTCCTCCACAATGCGCTCAAGTTCACTCCTCCAGGCGGCGAGATTGTCGTGCAGTCGCAACTGACCG
>DASTQY010000291.1:0-4785 GCA_035761525.1 Nitrospira sp.
ATTCGACCAGTTCGCGCGAAAATTCTTCCCATCCCACCCCGGGGGCGGGAGTTTGGGGGGTATCCTGCTCAGACAAAGTTTCCGGCCGGCTGTTCATACTGGTGATGGTCCGTCTTCCATAGCCAGACACACGATCTCTACGGCCCGAGAACCACGGCAGATTGGGCGGCGAGGGGCAATCCTGCGCTGGTAGGCGATCCTTATCCCGACAATGCGTGTACCTTGCCGTAGATCAGGGAGGAATTCCTCGAAAGCACAGCATCTTACAAGCGCCGGAAAAGGACTGTCAAGCAAGCGCGTCGATGGCCGTTTGGTCGTACCCCACTATCGAACTAATAGACAAATCAAGCGATTATCGCTATGATCTGCCCCGACTTCCACATCAAGGCTTCCGTCTCACGCAGGGCCGTTACCCCCGACTGAGATCGAGCAACCATCGTCCGCTGAACATTTTTGAGGAGTGGCAATGAGAAACAATTATCTCTTTACGTCCGAATCGGTGACCGAAGGGCATCCGGATAAAATCGCCGACCAGATTTCCGATGGAATCCTGGATGCCATGATCGCACAAGATAAATACAGCCGCGTGGCCTGCGAGACCATATTGACCACCGGGATCGCGTTCGTCGCCGGTGAAATTTCAACCAAAGCTTACGTCGAAATTCCGGACATTATCAGAGATGTCATCAAGGATGTCGGCTATTGCGACGCCTCCTGGGGGTTCGATTGCAATACCTGCTCCGTCCTCACCTCCATCCATCAACAATCCGGTGATATCGCCATGGGAGTAGATTCGGGCGGGGCAGGTGACCAGGGACTGATGTTCGGTTACGCCACCAACGAAACAGCAGAGCTCATGCCGATGCCGATCGTGCTCGCGCATCGACTCACCCGCCGGCTGGCTGAAGTGCGGAAGAAGGGCATTCTTCCCTGGGTCCGTCCCGACGGGAAATCTCAGGTCACCGTCGAGTACCGGAACGGGAGGCCGATCCGCATCGATACCATCGTCGTCTCGACCCAGCACAGCCCCGACATCACGAGTAAGCAAATTGAGCGCAGCATCATGGAGAAGGTCATCAAGCCGGTTATGCCCAAAGGGCTGTACGATCCGACGAGCGTGAAGCACCACATCAATCCGACGGGCCGTTTTGTAGTTGGCGGTCCGATGGGTGATACGGGCCTCACGGGTCGCAAGATCATCGTCGATACCTACGGTGGCCACGGCAGCCACGGCGGTGGCGCATTCTCCGGCAAGGATCCCACCAAGGTGGACCGTTCTGCGTCGTACATGGCCCGGTACATTGCGAAAAATATCGTGGGCGCCGGCCTCGCGGACAAGTGTGAAGTGCAACTGGCCTACGCGATTGGGGTGGCCGATCCAGTCTCCGTACTCGTCGATACCAAGAATACCGAGAAAGTATCGGTCGACAACCTGGATAAACTTGTGCGCAAGCACTTCCCGATGACGCCGCGCGGAATCATTGAGCATCTCAAACTCCGCCGGCCGATTTTCAAAAAGACCGCCGCCTACGGCCATTTCGGCCGCAATGAACCGGAATTCACCTGGGAGAAGACCGACAAAGCGAAGGTCTTGCGAAAGGACGCGGGACTCTGATCGCATTCGGCAACGGTTGATCCGAAGATCAAGGGGACGGATCGAGCCCGTCCCCTTTTTTTCTGGCAACTTGACCATCCATTACCCGCACTCATCACTGCAACCGGAGGTTTTTTGTGGATTACGATGTGAGAGACATCAAGCTGGCCGACCAAGGAAGACTCAAGATCGAATGGGCCGAAGCGACCATGCCGGTCCTGCGGCTCATTCGAAAACGGTTCAAACGGCAACAGCCCCTCAAGGGCGTTCGCGTCACGGCCTGCTTGCACGTGACGACGGAAACCGCCAACCTGGCCATCACGTTGAAAGCCGGCGGGGCTGACGTCCGACTGTGCGCTTCAAATCCGCTCAGTACCCAGGATGACGTGGCTGCCGCCCTCGTCCAGCATGAAGGCATCCCGACTTTTGCCATCAAGGGCGAGGACAATGCCACCTACTATCGTCACATCGAGTCGGCGATTGCCCACCGCCCGCATGTGTCCATGGACGACGGCGCCGACGTCGTCTCGCACCTCCACTCCAAGCGAAAAGATCTGCTGAAGAACGTGATCGGGGGCACGGAGGAAACCACCACAGGTGTGATCCGGCTTCGGAGCATGGCGGAAAAGAAAGTGCTCAGATTCCCCGTCATCTCGGTCAATGATGCCGATACCAAGCACATGTTCGACAACCGCTACGGCACCGGCCAGTCGACGATGGACGGGATTGTGCGGGCGACCAATCGTCTCGTGTGCGGCTCGGTAGTTGTCGTCGTAGGGTACGGCTGGTGCGGACGCGGGATCGCCATGCGCGCGAAGGGCATGGGGGCTGATGTCATCGTCACGGAAATCGACCCGTTGAAGGGCCTTGAAGCCGTCATGGACGGCTTCCGGGTGATGCCCATGGAGTTGGCCGCTCCGATCGGCGATTTCTTCGTGACTGTCACAGGCAACATTCATGTCATTAGAAGCGAACACTTCGCAGTCATGAAAGACGGCGCCATTGTCTGCAACAGCGGGCATTTCAACGTGGAACTCGACATTCCGAGCCTTGAAAAACAGGCGAAAAAGCGCCGGCTGGTCAGGCCTGGCGTAGAAGAATTTACTCTCCGTAAAAATGGTCGCCGAGTCAGCCTGCTGGGCGAAGGGCGGCTGGTTAATTTGGCTACAGCCGAAGGTCACCCCTCTAGCGTGATGGACATGAGCTTCGCCAACCAGGCACTTGGCGCGGAATACATCGTCAAGAACTACAAGCACCTCGAGAAAAAGGTCTATCCGGTTCCTCCGACGATCGACAAAGAAATTGCGCGGCTGAAGTTGGCCGGCATGGGCGTGGCGATCGATACGTTAACGTCTGAGCAAAAGAAATATTTGGCGAGTTGGGAGATGGGGACGTAGGGGATGGCCCGGCCTGCCTGGCTCAGGCACTCGGCTCGACCGTGCTAAGCCTCAGGCTGCTCAGCGTCGCAAACTTGTTCAGATCACGCTTTGCTCGACCTGAACATCAAACATGCGCCGCAGTCCTCATGCTTCGGACCGCAGCCTTTCGGCAGGCACGGCAGCCCGAACCTCACGCAAGTCGCCAGGGCAGACCAGATCCATCCCGACCTCGCCGACGAAGGGAAGGCGAAAGAAGGCTGGGGTTCCTCGGCAGTCACACCTCCACTGCGAAAGAGAGAAATCGAGCGGTGACCCAGCGCCGCTCTGAGGCTTGCTTCAAAAACGTCCACCTCGCTCCACGACAGAGTGGGAAAAGCCGGGCGGTGCTCGCTTGGGTAAACGCGCACGCCTAGACGTGCGCAGGGTTGGGGCGGGTGAGAAAGTGGCGGGCACTTGAGAGCGACCCGCATCACACTCCGAAAAAGTGGAGGCAAGTCAGAAAGCAACCGCAGGTCGCCAGACAGCCAGAACTGATTCCCACACTCTGAGCATGAGAAAGCGAGAGTGGTAACACATCGCCGCTCTGATTCCCCCTTCAGGAATACTTCCCGCCTCGCTCTAATAAGACGAGAAAACTTACCCGCGTAACGGATCATCACGCACATAGTCAGGCAAACGGCACCCTCACGCCTGAGCCTCTTTATTTCTATCAGTCAGCGTGAACGGCAACCCAGCACCGCCGATCCTCACCAACGCCTGATGCAAGACCGCAACTCTTGCCGGCACATGCAATCAAAATTTGTCGTTTCGCAACATTTTTGTTCATGAGCCAGCAGCCCATGTCCTCGAATGGGCTGATTAAGGCCGGATTTTCTGCAGATTGAGCTCAGCTGGGTTCAGGCCTAAAGTTTGCTCGTGACACACGACAGACGTGAAGTGTTCGCGAAGTCTGCGTCGTTCGTCTCGAGAAACGCGCATGCACAACCTCTTACGAACCTGTTGGCGCTGCTCCGGTCTTACTCACTTTGCAAACAATCGTATGACGTCAATGCAATAGCTGGCCTCTCCCACCTGATGGGGCACCATGGCGGTACGGATTAGGAAATCGCCGATCGGATCCCACGAGACTGAACACCGAGCATTCGCATCCCCTCTCTCCCTGACATCGGATCGCACCACGACACGAGGCGCCCTCCAGCCACGCTTCGCAACCTTTACGCGACGGTATCCTCAAACAAAGGCGGCGGCTCAAGGAAACCTGATACGAGCTGGCGTGCTGCTGCTTGTCCTATTCATGCCTCTCCTCAACGCCTACGCCACAGAGCCAGCACCGGTTGATCCACGGAAGATGACGTTCGATGCGGTTGGATATCTTCCCTCGGAACCTGACCGCCTGGTCTTCAGAAACGGGCTGGTGGTCTACCTTCTCGAGGACCATGAACTACCGCTGATCACGATTGGTGCATTGTTGCGGACCGGCGGTTGGCTTGATCCCCCGGACAAGGTCGGCCTCGCCGCATTAACCGGAACCGTTATGCGGACTGGAGGGAGCGGTGGCTTGTCTGCGGCAGAAGTCGAAGACGAGTTGGCACAGTTCGCGGGTCGTATGAGCATCGCTATCGGGCGGCACTCCGGATCGGCAACGCTTGATGTGCTCAAGAAAGACCTGAAGCGTGGCTTACAACTTTTTGCTGGTGCACTTCGGACACCGGCCTTCGATCCTGCGCATGTGGAACTCGCCAAACTACAAGCGATCGAGCGGATACGCAGACGTGAGGACGAGCCTGAGTCCATCGCGAGTCGTGAATTCGT
>DASTQY010000292.1:0-15484 GCA_035761525.1 Nitrospira sp.
GCGGCGCGGGGTTTGCTGGCGCCGTAGCCGACAGCGGTCAGGTCATGCGCGACACCATGTGCCATCAGATATTGCCGTACGGCATCGGCGCGACGGCGGCTCAACTCCTTGTTATAGTCGGCCGCGCCGAACCCGTCCGTATGGCCGCCGATCTCGATGGGCGTGCGTGGCGCCTCCTTCAAAATGGGAATGAGCCGATCGAGCACCGCCTGACCTCGGGCCGTCAGGGTCGCCTGGTTGGAATCGAATTCGATCTGGCTGCGGGAGAGCAGCTCATCCACTCGGGCTTGGAGTGAGGCAGAGGCCGCCGGACCGGCGATGGTCATATGGTCTTCGAGTTCAAGGCCGAGTCCACGCAGCGGCGACACGGTGCTCAAGATTTTGGCCTTGGTCTGTTCGGATGGCACGGCGCCGCTCAGGACGACGAAGCGGCCATCGATCATGACCGACCGAGCCCCCTGCATCGGCTCCAAAACGGGCAGGATGGCCGGAAGTTGCCCCACCCAGGACGGCGAGGCGATTCGGCTATCTACGGTGAGCTGATCGACAATACGCACCTGCTTGGGATCGTAGGCGGCACGCGCCTGTCGGAGAATTCCCTCACGGGCGCCCGCATCCGGGAGCGAACCTCGAAGGAGAAGCGTCCCGTGCTCAAGGTGGGCGTGGAAGTTTGCCGGCACCAGCGGGGGAGCAGAGGCCGAGGACGGGAGGTGACGAGGGATACACACGAGGGCCAGCAGTGTCAGAGCGAAGAACCCGCCAGCCAGAATCGTCCTGCGTTCCATGCGCTTCAGCCAGTCAACCGCAAGCATCACTTGAATGGCACCGTATCATAACTGACGGATGCAAGCCAGCCCGGAGTATGGCCCCCCGGGAAAGCTGGTGTGTTGAACTTGGGCCCATCGTTTGCTATCCTCCGCCCATCCTTCCAAGCCGCCAATCATTCTAAAGGAGTGCTCTCATGGCCAGCCTGAAGCGGGCATTGATCAGTGTCTCGGATAAGACCGGCGTGCTCGACATGGCCCAGGGGCTTTCGGCCCTTGGTGCCGAAATTTTGTCTACTGGTGGAACAGCGAAAGCGCTTCGGGATGCCGGCATCATGGTGACGGACGTGGCGACCTACACCGGCTCGCCTGAAATCCTTGACGGCCGTGTGAAGACCCTCCATCCGAAAATTCACGGCGGATTGCTGGGTCGGCGGTCAATTCCGGCTCACGTGGAGCAGATGACGCAGCACAACATCGGCCCGATTGATGTGGTCGTCGTCAACCTCTATCCATTTGAAGCGACGATCGCCAAACCGAATTGTCACTTCGATGAGGCGATTGAGAACATCGATATCGGCGGCCCTTCGATGCTCCGGTCGGCAGCGAAAAACCATGAAGTCGTGCTCGTCATCGTCGATCCGGCCGACTACCAGCGCGTGCTCGAAGCCTTGAAGGACCACACGGTAACCAGGGCGCTCCGCCGTGAACTGGCCATGAAGGTCTTTCAGCATACGGCCCGTTACGACAGCCTGATTGCTGGCTACATGGAAAAGCAGGGGCAGAGCGGAGAGGCGAAGTTCCCGACAATCCTGTCCCTGCAATATGAGTTGGGAGAAATCCTCCGCTATGGCGAGAATCCACACCAGCAGGGCGCCTTCTATCGAGAACGGCAGTCGACCGAGCCGTCCGTTTCGCGCGGGAAAATCCTGCACGGCAAAGCGATGTCGTACAACAATTACCTTGATGCCAACGCCGCTTTGGAGTTGGCGAAGGAATACGACGAAACTGCAGTAGCCATCATCAAGCACAACAATCCGTGCGGTGTCGCGTTGGGGGCGACGTCCGTTGAAGCATACGTGAAGGCGCGCGAAACCGATCCGACGTCGGCGTTCGGCGGTGTGATTGCCTTCAATCGCCCGGTGGATCTTCCGGCAGCGAAGGAAATCACCTCTACCTTCGTCGAGGTGGTCGTGGCCCCGGGATTTAGTGAAGAGGCGCTCGCTGAATTGAAGCGAAAAAAAGATCTAAGACTTCTGGACGTCGGCGCGCTTACCAAGGTGAAGCAGGAAGGGTACGATTTGAAAAAGCTGGTGGGCGGACTGATCGTTCAGGATCGGGATTTGGGGACGTTGCCGGACTTGCGAATGCTGTCGGTGCCCACCGTTCGCAAACCGACGGATGAGGAGTATGCCGCCTGCGCCTTTGCGTGGAAGGTGTGCAAACACGTCAAATCGAACGCGATTATCTATGCCAAGCCGGGTCAGACGGTCGGCATCGGAGCGGGACAGATGAGTCGGGTGGACAGCGTGAAGCTGGCTGCAATGAAGGCCCAAATGCCCGTGAAAGGGTGCGTGATGGCCTCCGACGCCTTCTTCCCGTTCCGGGATGGTCTTGATGCGGCTGCGCAAGCCGGGATCACAGCCGTCATCCAACCGGGCGGGTCGATTCGCGACGCAGAGGTCGTGAAAGCGGCGGATGAACATGGGTTGGCGATGATTCTGACGGGCATGCGTCACTTCCGCCATTAGTCGGCTGCTGAAAATGGTTCGTCGCGACGTTCTCGGTCGCCTCTCCATCCCCAACGTACCGACGAATGTACGCTTCGGTGTCCCGGCTTCCTGCGGCCTTGCGACAACCCTTTTTGAGCAGCCTCACCAACGATCGCTGGCTGTGGCCTTGCAAGGGAAAGAGCGCGTCTCGGCGCGCGAGGGTTGGGTGGGTGGGATGAGCAGATCGTTCGACCATCGAGATCTGACCACGACGGCCATCACCAAGGTTCTCACGTGAAGATCCTTGTCGTTGGCAACGGCGGCCGTGAACATGCCCTCGTCTGGAAGCTGGTGCAGAGTCCGCGGCAGCCGCAGGTCTTTTGTGCGCCGGGAAACGCCGGCATTGAGACGTTGGCGACGTGTGTACCGGTCAACGCCAGCGATCTGGCCGCCTTGAAAACGTTCGTGCAACGGGAAGGAATTGATCTGACCGTCGTCGGACCGGAAGCGCCGCTGGCTCTGGGGATCGTCGACGAATTTCGCAGGGCCCAGCTCAAGATTTTCGGTCCCACCAAGCACGCGGCCCGGCTCGAAGCCAGCAAGATCTTTTCAAAAGCGATCATGGCCCAGGCCCACATTCGTACGGCGCGTTCAAAGGGATTCGACAAGCCGGCCGATGCGCTGGCCTATCTCGAGGACCACGAGTTGCCCGTCGTCATCAAGGCCGATGGCCTGGCTCAAGGCAAGGGGGTCCTCATTGCCCCCACGCGGGAGGAGGCCCGCTGCGCGATCGTCGACTCGATGGAACGTGCGGTCTTTGGCGAAGCCGGGAAGCACGTGCTCATCGAACAGTTTCTCGAAGGCGAAGAATTGACGATTATGGCCTTCACCGACGGCCGGTCCGTCGCACCGATGCTGCCAGCGCAAGACCACAAGCGCGTTGGGGACGCAGACACGGGGTTGAATACTGGCGGCATGGGGGCCTACTGCCCGGCGCCGCTCGGCGCGCCGGCCCTTCGCGCTCAGGTGACGAAAGAGATTTTGCAGCCGATCGTGGACGCAATGTCGCGGCTTGGATCTCCTTTTCAAGGGGTGTTGTATGCGGGGCTGATGGTGGTCGACGGCGTGCCGTATGTGTTGGAGTTTAATGCCCGAATGGGTGATCCCGAAACACAGGTCGTGCTGCCACTCCTGAAAACTGACCTGCTCGACGTCATGGAAGCGGTCGTGGAGCACCGGCTGGATCAGCTTCGCGTCGAGTGGCACGATGAGCATGCTGTCTGTGTCGTGCTGACGTCCGCCGGCTATCCTGGTCCCTATCAGAGTGGGGCGCGGATTACCGGATTAGATGCACCCATCGAGGACGCTGCCATGGTGTTCCACGCAGGGACCGCCAAACGCGATAATGACATTGTCACAGCCGGCGGGCGCGTTCTGGGGGTCACCGGTCGAGGCCGCACGTTAGCCGAGGCGCGGGCACTTGCCTATCGCACAGCCGAGCGAATAGCCTTCGCCGGGTGTCATTACCGGCGTGACATTGCGCATCGTGCGCTCGTCACACCTTGACTGATTGGCAGTGGTGTCCTCTGGTCCTTTCCGATTGAACAGGTCACTTTCTGCTCGGTCTGAAGCCGGACGCACTGACTCGTAAACATGGCTCCGATTGAGTCCTATTCCCCTGCGACAGTCGAGCGTCTTTCGCGACAGGTCGCTTTAGTGATCCAACGCAGTGGTCTGGTCGCGATCCCCACAGAAACCTTTTACGGTCTTGGCGTGAATCCTTTCGACGCTCGAGCCGTGGATCGCTTGCGAGCCGTGAAAGGTCGAGAAGACGCAAAGCCTATTCTCGTCTTAGTTGGCTCGGTCAACGACCTGTCATCGTTCGTGGAACACGTGCCGCCTGTTGCCTCAATTCTGATCGAGGTGTTTTGGCCTGGCCCGCTGACCATCCTGTTTCCCGCGCGCGCCTCCCTTCCGCTTGCTCTCACGGCCGGCACGGGACTGGTGGGAGTTAGACTCAGTTCCTGCCAGCCCTTGTGCGAGCTGCTCACGCGCGTCGGCCCACTGACGGGCACGAGTGCGAATCGTGCGGGGGCGGCACCGGCCCGGACGGCGGAGGCTGTGCAACAGGCGTTAGGCGATGCAGTGGATCTGATCCTCGACGCCGGACCCACGCCCGGTGGTTTGCCCTCGACCGTGGTGCACGCACATGATTCCCTGCGCATCGTGAGAGAGGGGGTCATTGCGCGAAGCGTGATAGAGGCAAGGCTTCAGCAGCGAGGATTTTCGCTCAAGAGTTCGTAAATGTGGTATACAGCAGGCAGCGGTGCCCATATAAAGGAGGGATCGATGCCAATCCGGGACATGTGTCGACAGCGGCGAGCGGCAGGGTTGGTGATGGCAGCGGCGGTGCTGCTGGCTGGTTGCGATTACTGGCCGCCGGCACTCCAGACGCAGATTGAGCAGCTTCGGTCTGAGCTCCAGACAGTCACAATGGAGAAGGCCCAGTTGCAAAATCAGATGACATCGCTCACGAAGGCGAAGGACGATTTGCAAATGCAAGTCGACGACCTCAGCCGTACGAATCGAGACAAGAGCACTCTGATTGCCAGTCTGCAGAGCAGTGTCAGTGCACTGCAGGAGCGGTTGGCTAAATCATCCAAACCCGTGGCCGCTAAGGCGCCCATTGCCAAGGTGACGCCGAAGCCGGCCGTCAAGACTGCTCAAAAAGCGCCGGTCAAGAAGAAGACGCTCACGAAGTCGGCCGTGCACTAGCACGACCGACCTTATGCGCTAGCTCTTCGGCGTGTTCGTCGTCGGGGGCGTTGAGGCCGGTGAACTGGTCGAGGAGGTGCTGGCCGGTGTTGCGCTGTTGCCGGCCGGAGCTGCTGTCGTCGAAGCAGGCGAAGGAGAGTTGGCAGGCGTTTCTTTTTTCTCTCCGGTCGCAGGCTTCTCACCTTCTGATGGCGGTTTCAGCTTGTTCGAATAATCGGTGACATACCATCCACTTCCCTTGAACATGATTCCCGGTGAGGAGATGAGCCGGCGAAGGCTTTTCCCGCACCGCTCACAGGTCGTCAACGGAGCATCTTTAATGCTCTGTTTGACTTCGAATTGATACGAACAACCGTCGCACTGATATTCATAAATCGGCACTGGCGGTTCCTCCTCCGGCGGTGATACGGTTCGCTCTTCTCACACGGCCATTGCAGCGCTTAACCGAGTTTTTGCAGCGCCGCTCGCAGACGATCCAGCCCTCTCCCAATCGTCTCCATACTGGTGGCATACGACAGTCGCATGTGTGACTGACTGCCGAACGGTTCTCCTGGCACGACAGCAATGTGGGCGCTTTTCAGCAGATATGTCGCGAGGTCCGTCGGTGAGGTGATCGGACCGGTCGGTCCCCGCTTGCCGAGCACCCCCTGGATATTGGGGAATGCGTAAAAGGCCCCGGCTGGCATGGAACACGAGATGCCCGGAATGGCATTGAGTCCTTCAACAATGGCCCGCCGCCGGCGATCGAATTCGGTCACCATCTGTTTCGTGAATGGCCCGCCGAACCGCAGCGCCGCCACCGCCGCCTTCTGCGAAATGGAGCAGGGATTAGACGTACTCTGGCTCTGAATGTTCCCCATCGCGGTAATGAGGTCTTTGGGACCTGCCGCATACCCGATGCGCCAGCCGGTCATCGCGTAGGCTTTGGAGACTCCGTTGATGACAACGGTGCGTGCGGCGATCTCCGGCCCTAACGACGCGATGCTGACATGCGTCGCGCCGTCGTATAAAACTTTTTCATAAATCTCGTCGGAGATCACGACAAGATCGTGTCGGACGGCAATCGCCGCGATCCGCTCCAGCATCGCACGGCTGTACGTCGCACCGGTGGGATTGCCCGGGCTGTTGATAATGAGGGCCTTGGTCCTTGGCGTAATCCGTTGCTCCAGGGCGGCAGAATCGATGGCATACATGTCGGTTTCGCTGGTGGCCAGCAACACGGGGGTGGCATCATTCAAGAAGGCCTGATCCGCATAGGAAACCCAGTAGGGAGTGGGAATGATAATCTCATCGCCGGCCTCGAGCAACGCCTCGGCCAAATTGTAGAGGGAGTGCTTCGCGCCGCAGGACACCAGGATTTGCGATTTATCGTATTGCAGGCCTTGCTCAATTTTGAGCTTCTCGGCGATCGCGTTGCGGAGCTCGTCGATGCCCGATGACGGCGTGTATTTGGTGAAGCCCGAACGGATGGCGGCTTCGGCGGCGGCCTTGACCGGCTCCGGTGTATCGAAGTCCGGCTCTCCGGTCGAAAAATCGATCACATCGATGCCTTGCGCCGCCATAGCCTTGGCGGTTGCCGCCATGGCCAAGGTCGGGGAGGGAGCAATTCGGCTGACGCGTGCCGCAAGCTTCATGACTTGGCACTCCGAATTCTGGCTTGGAGACGACGAGCGACTTCCGGATGGAGAAACTCGGTCAGCGTCCCGCCGTGGTTCGCCACGTCCTTGATGATCGTCGACGACAGGTACGAATACTCTTCGCTCGGCATCAGGAATACCGTTTCAACTTGTTTGGCCAGTTTGCGGTTGATGAGAGCCATTTGAAATTCGTGCTCAAAATCCGAGATCGCCCGCAGCCCGCGAATGATGGCATGGGCGCCGGATCGCTGCACATGGTCCACCAACAACCCGTCAAAGGTGACAACTTCCACCTGGCCGATATCCTTCAAGACCAGCTGGACCATCTCCAGTCGCTCCGCCAAGTTGAAGAGCGGATGCTTGGTCGGATTCGGGGCCACAGCCACCATCACTTTATCAAATACCCGCAGGCTACGGGTAATGATGTCGGTATGGCCATGAGTGATGGGATCAAAGGTGCCGGGATAAATGCCAATTTTCATGAAGGCAACCCGCGCGCCGCCGGCCCGTAAAGAAAGAGTGCCGTATCTCCGTACCGATATCGACGTGTGAATCGAGCGCCATTGGTGGCGGTTGGCAACTCAGCCCGCGCATCCTGTTCGATGACCATCACCGCATCAGGTGCAAGAAGTCCGATGGTCCAACCGGCCAACACCAGTTCGACCGCCTCAGGATCTGCATAAGGAGGATCGGCGAAGACGATCTCATACGGAGCGTGTTGCCATCGCCGCTGCCGAAGAAACATTTCTGTCGGCTCCCTGCGCAATTCCGCCTGCTCGAGCAGGCCACAGCTCGTCAGGTTGTTTTGCATGACATGCATCACTTTGGGATCGGACTCGACGAACGTGACGACAACTGCGCCCCGACTCAACGCTTCAATGCCCACCGCTCCCGTGCCGGCATACAAATCTAAAAAGCGGCTGCCTGATACGCGCGGGCCCAAAATTGAAAACAAGGCTTCCCGTACCTTGTCGGATGTGGGACGCAGCGACCTTCCCTCTGGCGCACTGAGACGTCGACCGCGGTGGGAACCGGCGATGACTCGCATAGACTTTTAAGACGCTACTCAATCACTCGCGCTGACTCGCTCGCGATTATGACGATCATGACACTGCTTGCGCACCGACGCATGGGTCGGCTCATGCTCCTTGGGCGCCCAGTCCCAATACTCAGCGGCCTGCGAATAATTCGACATCAAACACTAGCCCTGGTGTCGATCATCAAGGTCGAGCGAGTATCGCAACGACGCGCATCTCGGTTCACCTGGGTCTCCGGAACAGGGCAAGTCCCAGGCTGACCGTTGAAAAAGACACCGTCCGGGCTGTGTCGGCATTCTTGTGGGCGAGAGGCATTGCTGGCGTGTCCGACTGTAACACAGCGTTTTTGCAGGGGTCAAGGTGACGTGAGGAATGTCATCACGATCAGTTCACAGAGAAGTGGCTAGCAGGCCGGCGGCACAACTGCCACCTGGATTGCTGGCATTTTGACGATGGAAGTGAGGCTGACTATAATTCTGCACCGTGAGGGTGCCAACGTGTGAGAGGGACTTCATGCAGCCGAAACGAGACACACTGCGGGCTGGCTCCAGCGCTCGCGTCCGGATGCGCGAGCGAGAGGGTCAGCGTGTAGCGGCGACCGAAGGCTGCGCCGGCTGGGCTGTCTGTGCGTCGCGGGCGGCCAAGCTTTTCCGGCGATTGTTGGAAATCGTGCGATCGATAATCGCGCCGCAGTTAATGCACTTCCATGCATAGAAGATCAGAAAGAAGTCGGAGAACCGCTCGAGCATCATGAGCCCTTTGCATTTCGGACATTCCATCGCTGCCTCCCTGGTTGCGATATGCACGGCTGGGGGCGAAGCAAAGCAAGAGCCGAACCAATTTTTGTCGATACGTAATTTCAACATCTTAGGTGGTAAGTATTTGTTACAAGAGGCTCGTCAGAGGGGTCTCTGCTAGTACAAAAACGTTCAACGTGTCATATTTTTGTCAGGAGAAATGCGGTGGAGCAAAAGGCGACGCGACAAGGCATTGCCTACTGGCCCGTGACCGAACGTCCTCGTGAACGGCTGTTGACGCAGGGCGCCGAAGCCTTAACCGATGCGCAACTCCTCGCGATTCTCCTGCGTGTCGGCCGACAACGCTTTTCCGCCGTGCAGGTCAGCATGGAAATCCTGGATTGTCTCGGAGGAGTGCCAGGGTTGGCCCGCTGCGGCGTCGAGGAGCTCTGTGCGGTGCCTGGTGTCGGGGAGGCGAAGGCGGCCCAAATTAAAGCCGCGATTGAACTTGGCAAACGCTCCCTCGCCTCGCCGCTGTCCAAAGGCATGAAAATTGGCTCCAGCCGAGAGCTATTCGAGCACTACCACCCAACATTGCGAGACCTGCGTCATGAGATTTTCAAGGTGGTGCTGTTGGACGCGAAGCATGCGATCGTTCGCGACGCGACGGTATCCGAAGGCAGCCTGACCCTCAGTATTGTGCATCCGCGAGAAGTGTTCACGATGGCGGTAAAGGAATCGGCTGCCGCCGTGATTTTTCTCCACAACCATCCAAGCGGCGATCCGTCACCCAGCCAGGAGGATCATGTACTGACGGCGCGGTTGGTGTCGGCAGGCGAACTGCTGGGCATCCGCGTGTTGGATCATATCGTCGTGGGCGACGGGCGGTACGTCAGTTTTGCCGATCAGGGCTGGTTGCACCACCACGCAGGACCACAATGAGCAGCGAGAGGGGCGAATGACCATGTAACCTGCATGCATGCGGAACGGATACACGCTTCCGCACGAAGGAAGGAGGGTCCTATGAACGAGCCTGGTGCGAGGTCTCTCAGAAATGTGGCCATCATCGCCAACCGAGGGGCGGGGAAGACGTCCCTGGCTGAAGCGATCCTCTTGACTACCGGCGCCATTCCGACCCTGGGCTCTGTGACGCAGGGCACGACCGTGTCGGACTTCGAACCCGAAGAGATACACCACCGCAGTAGCGTCAGCACCAGCCTCCTTCGCTGTACCTGGAATCAGACGACGATCAACCTCTTGGATACACCCGGCGCTCTCAGTTTGCTGGGAGAAGCGATCGCGGCGCTGCATGTGGCTGATGCCGTCATTGTGGTGATCACGCCGTCCAGCGGCATCCGCAGCGAACTTCTTCGGCTCTGGAGCTACGTCCAAGCGCTCCACCTGCCCTGTCTCATCGTCGTCAATGAACTCGAGAAGGAGTCCGCGTCCGTCGACGACGTCATCGCGGTCTGCCATCGCGAGTTGGAGATCACGCCCCTTCCGATGTCCTGCCTGTGGAAAGATGGCGCGCAGTGCCAGGGCGTCATCGACTTCATGGGACAGCAGGCCATCCAGTCGCGGCCGGATAGCATGAAATGGCAGCAGCAACCGATCCCCTCGAGCGCGGAAACCATCATCGGGGAAGCGAGAAAGCGGATCCAGGAGGCTGCTGCCGAATGCGATGATCAATTGCTCGAACAATATTTATCCGCCGGTGAGCTGACTCCGGCGGACGTACTGCGCGGGCTTCGGGCGGGCGTGCTGGCGGGGACCGTCGTGCCGCTCTACGTGGGATCGGTGCTTAAGAATATCGGCACCGTGCCGTTGCTCAATGGCGTCGTCGATTTGCTCCCGTCACCCCCCGATCGCGCCGAACGGCAGTCGCTCGTCAAAGAGCATCCCGATGGTCATCCCGACGTCTCGCGCCATGCCAGTCCCGATGCACCGTTTTCCGCCGTCATCTTTAAGACGATCATTGACCCATTCGTCGGGCGGTTGTCGTACGTCCGCTTGTACTCCGGCTCGCTGCACGCCGATTCGGTGCTCTTCAATTCCACCCGCAGGATCAAAGAGAAAAGCGGGCACCTGTATCAGTTGCTTGGCAAGAAACATACGGCCGTGAGCTCCGCGTCGGCCGGGGACATCATCGCGATTGGCAAACTCAAAGATGCGCAGACCGGCGATACGTTATGCGAGGAGGCCCAGCCGATCACCCATCCTTGGCCGACGCTGCCTCGGCCCGTCCTGTCGTTTGCCATTGAACCCAAGTCG
Organism: Nitrospira sp.; assembly: GCA_035761525.1. Classification (GTDB taxonomy): domain Bacteria; phylum Nitrospirota; class Nitrospiria; order Nitrospirales; family Nitrospiraceae; genus Nitrospira_C. The sequence continues at coordinate 10,934 of DASTQY010000292.1, forward strand.
AGTGCAGATGTGGATAAGGTGAGTCTCGGATTGCATAAACTGATCGAGGAGGATCCGACGTTAGGCTTCTCCCGCAATGCCGATACGAAGGAAATGGTGTTGAGCGGCACCGGTCAGTTGCATCTGGATCTGGCGTTGGAAAAGCTTCAGCGGAAGTACGGGGCCGAAGTCGTCATCCACACGCCCAAAATTCCGTACCGGGAAACGATCCGCGTGACTGCACAGGCGCAAGGCAAATATAAGAAGCAGACTGGCGGACACGGGCAGTATGGGGACTGTTGGCTGGAAGTCACGCCTTCGGCACGCGGGGAGGGGTTTGCGTTCACGAACCGGGTGGTAGGCGGCGTCATTCCTCGCAACTTCATTCCGGCCGTCGAAAAGGGGGTCGTGGAGGCGATGCAGCATGGGACGCTGGCCGGCTTCCCCGTCGTGGACGTCCGTGTGGCCGTCTATGACGGGTCGTATCACGTCGTGGATTCTTCGGAAATGTCCTTCAAAATTGCGGCGTCGATGGCCTTCAAGAAAGCGATGGAAACGGCGCACCCGGTGCTTTTGGAACCCATGATGACAGTGGAGGTCGAGGCTCCAGCGGCTCACATCGGGGCCGTGATCGGCGATTTGAATGCTCGGCGCGGGCGCATTTTGCATGTGGAAGCGCGGGGACATGCGGAAATTGTCAAGGCGCTGGTTCCGCTGAGCGAGATCATGACCTACACGACGACGCTCAATTCCTTGACCGGCGGCGGAGGGAGCTATGTCATGGAATTGGCACGATACGATGAAGTGCCTAGAGAGGTGGCGGCGAAGATTGTCGAGGAGACGAAAGCCACGAAGCAGGCGGTGGGGGCGCACTAGCGATTCGTGGCGACGTTGGCATTGCGGGCTTCGAAGGCGGCGTCACGACGGGGCGTGCGAAGGCTCATGGCTCGTTCGGTTTTAACACGACATAAAACGCACGGCTTTCACGCAGGACACGCAAGAGCACGGTGTCACCGCGCCGGACCTTCGCGACGGCGCTGGTAAAGTCGCCGACGGTTCCGACGTCTGCACGATTGACCTCCTTGATGAGGTCGCCCTCGCGGAGGCCTTCGGATTGCGCGAGGCTACCTGGCTCGACTTTGGTCACGAGCACCCCGCGGGTTTCGCGAAGTTTGAATTTTTCGGCGAGCGCAGCGGTCAAGTCTTGCACATCGACGCCCAGTTTCGATTCGCTGCGGGATTGGGGTAACGAGGCGACCGTGGCGTGATCTCGGCGTTCGGTCAACGCCACTTCCACCACCATGCGTTCTTGATTCCGGACGACTTCCACGTGGGCCTTGGCACCTGGGAGCAGACCGGCAACGATCCGTGAGAGACGGTTCGGACTGTCGATCACTGAGCCTTCAATGCGGGTAATCACATCACCGGCCTTGATGCCTGCTGCGGCGGCCGGGTCCTTCTCAAACACTTCGTTGACGAGCACGCCTTCCTGTTCCGGTACGCCGAATTTTCTGGCCAACTCCGGCGTCAAGGGTTGAATGCCGACTCCGAGCCAGCCCCGGACGACACGCCCTTGCTCGAGTAACTGTTGGAGGACCTGCTTGGCCATGTTGGAGGGAATGGCAAAGCCGATGCCTTGGGCGAAGTTGATGATGGCGGTGTTGATTCCGATGATCTCGCCGCGAAGGTTGAAGAGCGGACCACCGGAATTGCCTGGGTTGATCGAGGCGTCGGTTTGGATGAAGTTTTCGTAACGCGAAAGATTCACGTTTTCCCGCCCAATGCCGCTGACCACTCCCAACGTCACGGTGCGCTCGAGCCCGAACGGATTCCCGACGGCGAGCACCCACTGACCAACACGGACGGTGCTCGAGTCGCCGAAGCGCGCGTGCGGCAGGGGACGATCAGCCGTGACCTTCAGGACCGCGAGATCCGTGTCGGGGTCTTTACCGATGACCTGCGCAATCATTTTTGATCGGTCGGAGAGCCGGACTTCAATTTCCGCGGAATCTCCGACGACGTGATTGTTGGTAATAATGTGGCCGTCCGGCGTGATGATGACGCCCGCTCCGGACCCGGGGGCATTCGGTACCCGCTCCGGCGCAAAGTCACGTCCTTTCCCCAGGGGATTGGTGGGGAAGAGGCTCACGACGGAAGGTTTAGCTGTCTCGGCCAGTTCCGTGATGACGGCCTGCATCTCCTCGAGAAGCTGCAGGCCATTTGAGCCTGCAGCCGGTGCAGCGGCTGGTTCGGCCGCAAGCGCCGGTTCTGCCTGAGAAGCCGGTGCAACCCAATAGAGCAGGGACAACAGGACGATGAGTCGGCGGTACATACTTTTAGTGTACCTCAGGTGACTGGGAAAACCTATCAGGTCTGAAGCATGGAATGGAAACTCACGACGGGTCAGGCTTTGCCCGCAGGGCCGACGGTAAACCAGGGGGCGATGTGATCCAGATCGGCGCGGGAGCCGATGGCAATCACGATGTCGTCGGCTCGGAAGACGAACCGGTCGGTAGGCGGAATGAGAAAGGGACCACGAAATACCGTGACCAATCGCATGGTCGACGGCCACGTCAGCTCGCAGACTTCTTTGCCGATCACATGACAGCCGTGTGAGACTGTGAGGCGCTCGATGGCGGCCGAGCGGAGACTCAGGTCGCGCTGCAGCGTGAGCAGATCGCCATGGATCGCTTCCAGCTTGAGCTCCCGGATCTGGGCATCCACGTGAACGAGCGTCTGCTTTAGCCGATGGACACGGTCGGTCGCGTGATTGAGCGTGCGCTCACACTCGGTCATGGAAAAGCCAGCGCGAGTCGGCGTGAGACTCGCCAGCTGTTGGCCCAGTTCGCCCTGGACGGTTTCCATCTGGGTCAACAAGCTGGCTGCTTGTCCGTGAAGCCGCAAGACATGGACTTTGCGGTTCACACGCTCGGCAATCGCCACAACGGACTCGTAGACGGCGCTGCCGGTCAGCGACAGCTCTCTTTGGAGGCGGCCAATGAATTCTAGCGACATGGAATGGTTAATGTCTGATAAGGGATATTATGTCAACTTGTACTTCTTCCCTCAATCCAGGGCCTGCGGCTCCCGTACTTACTCTCTTCTCCCCTTCCGGTCAATCCAACCAGCTGCTGTCGTAGATTGACAAGCCGAGCCTGCAAGGCTACACCAAGGCATGGGTCTTCATCCCTTAGCCGGTCAGCCCGCGCCAGAGAGCGTTCTTGTCGATGTCGACAAGTTGCTGGATGCCTATCGGCACGTGCCCGATCCGGCCGTCACCGGCGAACGGGTCAGTTTTGGTACCTCGGGGCATCGCGGTTCATCCCTCAAGCGATCCTTTAACGAGCATCACATACTCGCCATCGTTCAAGCGATTTGTGAATACCGGCATCACCAAGGGACTACCGGTCCCTTATTCCTGGGCATTGACACGCATGCGCTCTCGCGACCCGCATTCGACACGGCTCTGGAGGTTTTGGCTGGCAACGGGGTCGAAGTGATGGTGGATCGTCATGGCGGCTATACGCCGACCCCGGTGATCTCCCATGCCATTCTTACTTATAATCGCGGCCGGTCATCCGGACACAGTGACGGTATCGTGATCACGCCGTCTCACAATCCCCCTGAAGACGGCGGCATCAAGTACAACCCTCCACAAGGCGGACCGGCCGATACGACCGTAACGAAATGGATCGAAGAGCGAGCCAATAGCATCCTGGCCGAAAAGCTGCAGGGTGTGACTCGTCGATCCGGACCATCGAGCAAGCGTAGTCCATTGGTACATGAGCATGACTATATCGGGGCATATGTCGCAGATCTGGAGCACGTGATCGATTTCGAGCCGATCCGCGGCAGCAAACTTAAGTTGGGCGTTGATCCGCTCGGCGGCTCGGGAGTGGCCTATTGGGAACCTATTGCAGAACGCTATCGTGTGAACATCGAAATCGTCAATGCGAGCGTCGATCCGACCTTTCGGTTCATGCCGCTGGATTGGGACGGAAAAATCCGGATGGATTGCTCTTCTCCGCACGCCATGGCGAATCTGATCGCGCTCAAAGATCGATTTGACGTGGCGTTCGGCAATGATGCGGACAACGACCGTCATGGCATCGTCACGCGCTCGGCCGGTCTCATGAATCCGAATCACTATTTGGCCGCGGCCATTGCCTATCTCTTCCCCCATCGGCCGCACTGGAGCGCGGGTGCTCGCGTGGGCAAGACGTTGGTCAGCAGCAGCTTGATCGATCGTGTCGCGCAGAAACTCCGTCGCATGCTGGTGGAAGTGCCGGTCGGCTTCAAGTGGTTTGTCGATGGATTGTTGGATGGTTCGCTCGGTTTCGGAGGGGAAGAAAGCGCGGGGGCATCGTTCCTGCGGCGTGACGGCCTCGTCTGGTCTACCGACAAGGACGGTATCATCATGGATCTGCTGGCAGCTGAAATGACGGCGACGACGGGACAGGATCCTTCCCACCTGTATCGCACGCTCACGGTTGAATTGGGTGAGCCGGTGTATGCGCGTATCGACGCACCAGCCACCCCTCAGCAGAAAGCGGCGCTCTCGAAACTTTCCTC
>DASTQY010000293.1:0-7048 GCA_035761525.1 Nitrospira sp.
TGCCGTTCGTACAGAGCATCGCTGGTGCCGGAAAATTGTATGGGTCCCACCCCATATTGTTGGAGAATGTCTTTGAGGCGTTCCTGTTTCATACAAGCCTCTTCGCAAAGGTTAGAGGAAGCGTGGGGCGTATGCTGCAAGCCACTAGACGTTGTCTCCTTCCGTCGAACTCCGGCGCTTGGTCTTCTCACTCCCCTGGCCCCATTGCCAATTGGTGATCTCCGGCATATCCTCCCCATACCGATTGATGTATTGCTTGTGTTCGAGCAGCTTCTCCTTGATCGCCTGTTTGGCATAGGCGGCCCGTGACCCCAGCTGCGGCAAGCGGTCCACTACATCGCTGACGAGATGAAAGCGGTCGAGGTCGTTCATGACGACCATGTCGAAGGGCGTGCTCGTCGTGCCTTCCTCTTTATACCCCCGGACATGCAGGTTCTTGTGATTGGTCCTTCGATAGGTGAGGCGGTGGATAAGCCAGGGATAGCCGTGGAACGCGAAGACAATGGGCTTGTCCTTCGTAAAGAGTGCATCGAAATCGAAGTCCGACAGACCATGCGGATGCTCGCTGGGCGGCTGCAATTTCATGAGATTCACGACGTTGACGACCCTGATCTTCAATGCCGGGACGTGCTGTCGAATAATGTCCACCGCTGCTAACGTTTCGAGCGTGGGCACGTCTCCGCAGCAGGCCATCACGACGTCTGGATCTGTTCCCTTGTCATTGCTCGCCCATTCCCAGATACCGATGCCGGCCGTGCAATGCTTGATCGCCTGATCCATCGTCAACCACTGGGGTGCCGGTTGCTTGCCGGCCACGATGACGTTCACATAGTTCCGGCTTCGGAGACAGTGATCAGTCACAGACAACAGTGTATTGCCATCGGGCGGAAGATAGACACGCACCACGTCGGCTTTCTTGTTCACGACGTGATCGATAAACCCTGGGTCCTGGTGGCTAAACCCGTTGTGGTCCTGTCGCCACACGTGGGAGCTCAATAAATAATTGAGCGAGGCAATCGGCCTTCTCCAACGAATCTCATTGCACACTTTCAGCCACTTCGCATGTTGATTCAGCATCGAGTCGATGATGTGAATGAACGCCTCGTAACAGGAAAAAAACCCGTGCCGGCCGGTCAGGAGGTAACCTTCCAGCCACCCTTGGCACTGGTGTTCGCTCAACATTTCCATCACCCGGCCATTCGGCGCCAGGTGATCGTCGTACGGATAGCTCTCGGCCATCCATGTCCGGTTGGTCACCTCCAAGACATCCTGCCATCGGTTTGAATTGTTCTCGTCCGGACTGAACAGACGAAAGTTTTTGAACTCCATGTTCAGTTTCATCGTATCGCGCAGGAATTTGCCCATGAGCCGGGTAGATTCTGCGGTGGTGGCGCCCGGTTTTGGCACTTCGACGGCATAGTCGCGATAGTCAGGCAAACGCAAATCTTTCAGGAGCAACCCGCCATTGGCGTGGGGATTGGCACTCATGCGGCGATCGCCCTTCGGCGGCAGTTCGGCCAGCTCCGGCTTGAGGCGGCCCGTCTTCTCGAAGAGCTCTTCCGGCTTGTAACTCTTCATCCATTTCTCGAGGATCTTAATGTGCTCAGGCTTTTCGTGCATTTCACCCATCGGCACTTGGTGGCTTCGCCAATAGTCTTCGGTCCGTTTCCCGTCGATTTCCTTTGGGCACGTCCATCCTTTCGGTGAGCGGAGGATGATCATCGGCCACAGCGGTCGTTTCTTGCCTTCCGTCCGTCTTGCCTCGGTCTTAATGTGATGAATTTCTTCGATGATGTTGTCCAGCGTGGCCGCCATGGTTTGATGCATCTTCTCCGGATCGCTGCCCTCGACAAAGTGCGGCGTATAGCCATAGCCGCGGAAGAGCTGATCCAGTTCCTGATGACTGATGCGGGCCAAGACGCAGGGATTGGCGATCTTGTAACCGTTGAGGTGCAGGATCGGGAGCACGACGCCGTCTGAAAGCGGATTGAGAAACTTATTCGAGTGCCAGGAGGTGGCCAGCGGGCCGGTTTCTGCCTCGCCGTCCCCTACGACGCAAGTGACGATCAGATCGGGATTGTCATACGCCGCTCCAAACGCATGCGACACCGCGTAGCCCAATTCGCCTCCTTCATGTATGGAACCGGGCGTCTCTGGCGCGACGTGACTGGGAATGCCGCCGGGAAAAGAAAACTGAGTAAACAAGCGCTTCATTCCCTCTTCATCCAGGCTGATGTTCGGATAGACCTCCGAGTAGGTCCCTTCCATATAGGCATTGGCGACAATGCCGGGCCCACCGTGGCCAGGGCCGATGATGTAAATCATGTTGAGGTCCCGCTGCTTGATCACCCGGTTCATATGCGCGTAGATGAAATTCAGGCCCGGTGTCGTTCCCCAATGACCGAGCAGGCGCGGTTTGACGTGTTCTTTTTTCAGCGGCTTTTTCAACAGCGGATTGTCATACAAGTAGATTTGGCCGACGGACAGGTAATTCGCCGCGCGCCAGTAGGCGTCGATCAGCTTCAGCTCTTTCTCCGACAATGCATTTCCCATGTTGGACTCCTTCCCTGTGTTGCAGTCTTCCCTCAATTGATGTTCGGCGCGATCGTGTTACCGGATCGCACGCAGCGAGCCGTCTCTTTTGCAATCCACGTTTCTTCGTCCGCTGCCACCACATAGACCATCACCTTCGAGTCGTCCGTGCTGATCTTCGTTCCTGCCCCATGCGGGAGCCCGACTGCGGCTCTATTGCGATTGGAATCAAGCCTCCACCCGCACCAGTCCATGCCCAGGCAGATTCTCCTTCTCACCTCCGGGGCGTTTTCTCCGATCCCACCTCCAAACACGATCGCATCCGCGCCGCCCAAGACGGCGAGGTAGGCGCCAAGATACTTCCTCACGCGATAGCAAAAGAGTTCGATGGCGAACTCGGCCCGCTTGTCGTGTTCCTGTTCTGACGCGCGCAGCAGCTCTTTCATATCGTTCGATCGACCCGATATCCCAAACAGTCCCGACCGCTCATTGAGCCACCGCTCGACTTCTCCCGGCTCGACCTTTTCCCGCTCGGAGAGGTAGCTCACAATGGAGGCATCCACATCACCAGACCTGGTCCCCATCACCAACCCTTCGAGCGGCGTGAAGCCCATCGACGTCTCGACGGACCGGCCTCCGTCAATCGCTGCAATGGAGCAGCCATTGCCCAATTGCAAGGTAATGAGGCGCAGGCCTTTCAGCGGCGTTCCAACGATGGCAGCATAGCCATGCGCAAGGGAAGCATGCGCGATCCCATGAAATCCATAGCGGCGGATGCGATGTCGGTCGGCGAGTTCCACAGGCAACGCATACCGTTTGGCAACTTCCGGCATGGTCTGATGAAAGGCGGTATCGAACACGGCCACCATCGGCACAGCCGAACTCAGCATCGCTTTGGCTCCACGAATCCCGGCAAGACAGGCAGGATTGTGCAGCGGCGCCAAGTCGGCGAGTGCGTCGATTCCTGCCTCGACCTGGTCGTTGATCAACGTGGGCTCCATGTACCGATCGCCCCCATGGACGACGCGATGGCCGACCGCGTGAATGTCCTCGAGAGAATCGGAAAGAGACTCGAACACGACGCGTAACGCCTCGGCATGGTCGCGAATCTTCAACGTCGTCGACCGCGGGGATTGTCCTGTGACCTCAAAAGTTGCTGCACTCCCGATGCTTTTCACCGCACCAGAGAGTCGCGGGGAACGAGTTGTGAATCCTTGATTCTCCCCCTCGACTACTTCAACGAGCCGAAATTTAACAGACGAACTTCCGCTATTGATCACGAGAACCAGCATGTCAACGCCGAACCGGCAATCGTGACATTAGCCTTTGTCATTCCTACGTAGCGGACGCATCAAAGATGCTCTGGATGTATTTATCCAGCATCGCGTTGAATTCGGCATCGGATTGCTGGGCCGTCAGCCCTTCGACCAGCGCCCGCGAAAAGCTCGCCACCATCCCGTGATTCTTGCGCAAACGGTCGTTGGCTTCGTCCCGCGTATATCCCCCCGATAGCGCGACCACTCTCAAGACATTCGGATGTCGGATGCACTCAAGGTAGAAATCATCTCGCTCAGGGAGTGTGAGCTTGAGCATGACCAAATGACCCGCCGGCAATTCGTTGAGTGCCTTCAAAAGAACCTCTTTGAGTAGCTCTTCTGCCTTGGCCTTTTCGCGAGAGTGAATGTCAACTTCAGGCTCCACGATCGGCACGAGGCCAGCCGAGATAATTTGTCGGGCGATATCGAGCTGCTGGCTCACGACGTTCTTGATGCCGGCTCCATTGGCTTCTTTGATGAGTGAGCGCATCTTGCTTCCAAAGATGCCTTTCCTGTTGGCTTTGTCGAGCAGTGCCGCAAGGTCGGGCATAGGCTTCATCAACTGGACCCCGTCCTTTTCAGGCGCGAGGCCTTTGTCCACTTTGAGAAAAGGAACCACTCGCTTGACGTTCCACAGATAATCGGCCGTAGGCCGTCCCTCGATGTCCCTTTCCATCGTGTTCTCGAACAGGATGGCGGCAAGAATCCGTTCGCCGCTAAAACTCGGACTGATAATGAGACGCGCCCGCATCTGATGCACGAGGTCAAACATCTCCTTGTCGTTGGACCACTCACTTTCTTTGATCCCGTAGAGACGCAACGCGTTTGGCGTGCTGCCCCCGCTTTGATCTAGTGCCGCAATGAAACCGGGATGCGTCCTCATTTTCTGTTGTTGTTGTTCGCGAGCGCTGAGAGTTTTCATAACAGTTTCTCCAGGGTGAGCGTGGTGGAAAGAGCCGACGGCTCGACTCGAAGTTTACGCCATTGTTCTTTAATTGTTCTTCAAAGGCACGCCCAGCCTTTGAAAATTCCACAGCTGTGCCGCTTGTCATCTTTAGTCAGCTGGGAAAGCACTTTACAACGATCATTAGCAGAGCGAACACTGTCAAAACTGACAGGCTGCCCTCCTCCTGGATGTGCTCCACCGCGTATTGGCGGCCGGACACTGTACCCCATTGAGGGGCCAGGAGAACTAGTAGAAGCCCAAGAACAGCGCAGGAGAAGAATAGTTCGATGCACCTTCCCATCTTCCATCCGGCATGGAAGTTTGCTAGCATCCCCATCACCCTAACTATCCGGGACGCCTCACCGTCTGCGTAACACAAGCACCTCAAATGACTGCCCCACCACAACAGGTCTTCATTGTGCGCCACGGAGAAACCGAGTGGAGTCTCAGCGGACAACACACGGGAACCACTGACATCCCGTTGACTGAACACGGCCGACAGGTGGCCAGGCTGTTGCGACCGATCCTGGCTAAGGAATCGTTTGCGCTGGCTCTGACCAGCCCGCTGCAGCGAGCGACGGAGACTTGCCGCCTGGCCGGTTTTGAGAAGGCGGTGAAAATTGAGCCCGATCTTGTCGAGTGGAATTATGGGCTTTACGAGGGGTTCACGCCGGAGCAGATTCACAAGACCGCGCCCGGTTGGCTCATTTTTCGAGATGGCTGCCCCGGCGGCGAACAGCCGGAAGAGATCGGCGCGAGGGTCGATCGTGTCATCGCCAACGTGCGTGCGGTCGAGGGCAATGTTATCTTATTCGCTCACGGTCACGTCCTCCGGGTCTTCGTCGCTCGCTGGCTCGCCCTCCCTCCTCAAGCAGGGCAGCATTTTCTGCTCGATACGGCGACAACCAACATCCTCGGCTATTATCGCACCGTTCCGGCGATCAAGCGGTGGAACGCACCGGTTCAATTGTGATTGGGTTCACACAGCATCGGCCCATCGGACGGTCGCGCTCATGATCCATAGCGTGCGTTTCAAGCTTGACGCTCCCAGCACACAATGATAGCGTTCGTCTTTCACTTCCGACTCCGGTTCCTGATGGACAGGACCAATAACGGTTATGCCAAGTCTCCAATCAGTTAGACGGAAGATCGACTCCGTCAAGAAAACCCAAAAGATCACCAAAGCGATGAAAATGGTCGCGGCGGCCAAGCTGAAACGCACGCAAGACCGGATTCTTGCCGCACGACCGTACGCACTGAAGATGCGCGATACCATTCGCTCCCTCAGCCGGCGTGTGAATCGGGACGCCCATCCTCTGCTCAAGAAGCGTGAAGAGCGCCGCATCGTGGTGGCTGTAGTCACCAGCGACCGCGGATTGTGCGGCGCCTTTAATGCCAACATCCTTCGTACGGCGGCAGCCGCGCTGAAAGAGTTCGAGTCAAGGGGTATGCAGATTGAAGTAGCGGTTATCGGCAGAAAGGGCCGCGATTTTTTCCGTCGACGCAGCTGGAAAGTGCGACGCGAAGTGGTAGATATCTTCGATAAACTCTCGTTCGAACATGGGATGCTCTTAGGGAGCGAGCTTCAAGCGATTGACGACTATGTGACAGAGCGCATCGACGCCGTCTATGCGATCTACAATGAGTTCAAGTCCGCCATCCAACAGCGTGTGGTCGTAGAACGGCTCCTTCCGATCGATTGGGTCGTCGAGATTGCAGACGTAAAGGAGGTTGAACGCACCACGGAGCAGATGCCCGGGGGCTATCTCTACGAACCGAGCGAAGACGAGGTGTTGCAGGAACTGCTACACCGCAATTTCCACGTCCAAGCCTACCGCATGCTACTGGAATCGTCGGCAGCCGAACAGGGAGCCCGCATGACGGCCATGGACGGAGCGACGCGCAATGCCGGCGAGCTCATCAAGAAGCTGACGATTTATTACAATAAGACCCGGCAGGCTGCGATCACCAAGGAACTGATGGATATCGTCGGCGGCGCAGAAGCCCTGAAATAACCCCTCAGGCCCCCACCTTCCTGTTCACGTCAGAAGCTGGGAAACATGTAGCGAACCCCGACTTCAATGTTCCATTGGTACGCCCCGGCGACATCACGCCCCCAAATTCCCACCCCCGGTCGGACGTAGGCTCCAAACCGCCCGACCAGACTCCTACCGGCCTCGAATTCCATGGTCATGCTGCTCTTCCCGCTTCGCTCGAAATCGACCTGCCAGATGGTTTGGAGAACGGTCCACCA